>CAYTGT010000217.1:0-3228 GCA_964437405.1 uncultured Alistipes sp. | reverse complement strand
AGTTGCCGCCATAGAGCATTGTGTTGTGGTTGATACCGTTGTCAGCCATTACCGTTGCCAAATGTGTCAAATAGTCGTGGTACTTCTTACGTGTCGGCATATCCAATGTCTCGTCATTGATCAACTTCACAAAATAGCGGAAGAAGATACCGTGGAAAAGACCGCCGTCACCGCTTGTAGCATCAGACAACACGCCACGATTGTTTGACATACGCTCAATCACATAGTTGGCAGCCTTCACCGCATCGGCCAAATACTGCTTGTCGCCTGTAATCTTGTAGAGTTCGTGAGCCGCGCCGAGGAATGTACCTTGATTGTATGTGAAGATCCAATTACGATTGATACGACCATCCTTTGCAATATTGTCAGCCATAGCACCTGTCTGCTCATCGAAGAGGGTCTTTTTCAACCATGAGTAGATCTTCTTGGCCTCAGTCAGATATTGCTCCTTAGCCTTTCCGCCGCTCACACCAGCCTTGTCGTAGAAGTTGTAGAGGCGTGCCGCGATAATTGCAGCAGGGCCATTCGAGCAGGCGTTTTTAGATTTATCAACATCGGTTTTCCATGTGATTCCGCCATACCAGGGACCCTCATCCTCTGGACCCCATGTAGACCAAATCCACTGATCGTACATCTGGCGTGCCTTCTTATAGTAGTCGGCGTTGTTGGTACTCTCAAACATACGGATCTGAGTGAGCACCATCCACTCCATATCGTCAACAAAAACATTCCACCAAGGATCCTCCGTGCGACCAGAGAAGTTGAAGCGTGGAGCCCCCTCCCACCAGAGTGGATACATAGCCAGATACTGCTTGTCATGGGTACGCAGATAGGCATCGACAATCACATCCATTGCGTGAGCCTGTGGCCAATAGTGGGCTGTGGTCAGGTCGGAAAGGTTGCTACCATAATTAAAGTAGTAACGATCCTTGAACCCAGGGAAACTTGCACCCCAGAACTTCTTAATCAGCGACTGAGCCATGCCCTCGGCCATCTTGTTCCAATATTTTGCATTCTTCTTTGCGCCAGCTGCCGCACTCTGCACATTAGTAGTCTCAACTACTTCAGCACCCTTTTCGGATGCTACTACGATGTCGTTTGAGTAGCAGATAAGAGCGGTGAGTATAAGGATAAATGGTTTTATCATTATTATATATTTAAATAAAGTATTAAAGTTTAAGATCTCCGAATGGTTTTGAATTAAGAGACTTCATATTGGTCTCAAGCTGCGTAATCGAACTTGCACCAATCAATACCGAAGTGATACCCTTCTGCGCCAAAACCCATGCGAGCGACATCTCGGCCAAAGTCTCGCCACGATCAGCCGCAACAGAGTTCCATGCCACCAACTTGTCATGCAGCTCAGGAGTCAAGCGATCCGATGTAAGGCTCGACTCGCGCGACATTCTCGACCCTGCTGGGATCGAGTTCAGATACTTATCCGTAAGCAAGCCCTGCGCAAGTGGTGAGAATGAGATAAATCCGATACCGTTCTCGGCGCAATAATCCAAGATACCCTCCTCCTGAGGTGCGCGATCCAACAGATTCAGACGACCCTGATAAATCAAAAGTGGAACATCTCGTTCTTTAAGATATTTGTCAGCTACCTTCAATGCCTCCAACGGCCAACGTGAGATACCGACATAAAGCGCCTTACCCGCACGCACGATGTCAACCAACGCCTGCAAAGTCTCCTCCAATGGAGTTTCAGGATCGTAGCGATGGCTGTAAAAGAGATCGACATAATCGAGATTCATGCGCTTGAGGCTCTGATCGAGGCTCGCCATCAGGTATTTGCGTGAGCCCCAATTTCCATACGGGCCTGGCCACATATCATATCCAGCCTTTGACGAGATGAAAAGCTCATCACGATAAGGGCGGAAATCATCGTGCATCAAACGACCCATAGTCTCCTCGGCTGTGCCGTATGGTGGGCCATAATTGTTGGCCAGATCAAAGTGAGTGATACCATGATCAAAGGCATAATGAGTGATGGCACGACTGCGTTCGTATGGATCTACTCCACCGAAGTTATGCCAAAAACCAAGACTGATCTTAGGCAGTAACACGCCGCTACGACCACAACGAAGATACATATTGTCGGCATCATCATAGCGATGTGCATCAGCTAAATAGCGCTCTTTTAGGTTCATAGGTTAGTTTTCAACTATTAATAAAAACAATTATTTACGCAAAGATAAAATTTATTTTCATACAGCCCCCTGATTGACGCATCAAAACGAAAATTCATTAACTAAAGGCGAATTTGAATAAGCTTTATCAAGAGTAACTCTATGATTTTTACGCTTTCAGGCCCTCTCGCTTGATTTTTGGGACGAGGTAAGCGAAGCCATAGATCATCATCGAGGCTTGTGCCAAGATACCGAATACAATGCTTGCGATATTCTCGCCTTGCACGAGAACTACTATCGTGAGCGCAGCGTGTTGTGGTATGCATCCGAGGCAAACCTTTCATCTGGTCACTTCACTACGCTTATCAAGGCGGCTACGGGAAAGACTCCTTCGGAGTGGATAACGACCGTAACTACAACATACGCCAAACTTCTACTCGAACAGCGCGATAAGAGCATCAAGCAGATTGCCGATGAACTGAACTTCCCCGAACAGTTCACCTTCCGTAAATATTTCAAACAATACGCAGGTATCTCGCCCAAAGAGTATCGCAATTCGCACGCTAAGAAAATACCCTCATCCCCAAAAACAATAAACGCAGATTGCCGATGAATCAATCCGAGAGAATAGAGCAAACTTGACGCCGTCTGCGCTGCACCATACTTACGGATAAGCAGTGCCGCTCGGCTATTTCAGATAGAGTTTGCTCACTGTAAATTTTCGGCGGAAGATATTTAATACCAAGTGTAATAAAGGTTTGGCACTGACAAAACTCGCACGATAGTATGATGAAGTGGAGAGGCTGAATTGTAAGTTTTCAACTCGGTAATCCAGACTATGCAGAATAACTATGGAACTATTGCCAACTACTTTGAGAATCGCTCAACCAATGCCTCTGCCGAGAGTTTCAATGCAAAAGTCAAGGCTTTCAGAAATCAGTTTCGTGGTGTCTGCGACATCCCATTTTTCATCTTCAGGCTAAAAACTATTTTCGCTTAACTTATTTACAGCCCACCGACTTTTGCAGGTGATCTCTTTTCTGGGCTTATTGGTCAAAATTAGTACATAAAATCGGGGCAATCGGTTGATTTTTAT
>CAYTGT010000216.1:0-3269 GCA_964437405.1 uncultured Alistipes sp. | reverse complement strand
GCCATTTCGTGATTGCGAGTGCAAAGATAAGCTAATTTTTCGTTCGTGCAAAATTTTTTCAAGAAAAATCGTTGTTTCGTATACTTTTTCTTCGCATATGCCCACTTTTTGCGGCATAGCTTTTGCTTTTTGGTGGGGTAAAACCTTAATTATATGAGTTACTATAACGGATTTGGCGGAGTGATCAACCTTTTGGCGGGTGTCGCTCTGCTTATGGGAGTCTCGGTCGAGGTACTGACGGGAGATCATCTCAGCTACTCGGAGTGGTATATGTGGTTGCAACTTGTAGTGTGCATCATCTTTATGATCGACTTTGCCTCGGCTATGTTGTCGAGTAGCGAGACGGATCGCTACTTCATGTTTAATCTTTTATTCTTTCTGCTCTCGATACCTTATCTAAATATCCTCGATTGGATGGATGTCGAGTTGGATAGAGGTTGGAGCGTGGTTGTTGGAGCGCTACCTCTGCTTAGAGCTTTTGTGGCGATGGGGGTAGTCGTCAGGTGGTTTGTGGTGGGCGGTATGAGCAAAATCTTTTGGGCATATATCTTTACCGTTGTCTGCTTTACCTATTTGGCGGCTCTGATGTTCTACGATTACGAAGTGACGGTCAACGAACATCTGCATGGCTTTGGCAATGCTCTGTGGTGGGCGTGGATGGGCGTTACGACTGTTGGTGCGGCTATTTTCCCCGTTACGACCATCGGAAAAGTGCTGGCTGTGATGTTACCCTCATTGGGGATGATGTTTTTCCCGATATTTACTATATATGTATCGAATCTCTATGGCAATCAACCCACAGAGACAAACGATGATACACAGTAATAGGGCGCAACATTTTTTTTAATTCAAAATTCAAGATTCAAAATTGAGCTGACGCACAAAAAATTAGAGTGTCATACCATAGAGGGCTACAAGCCCGATGATTGGTATCTCTAAAATCACTTTTTGCCATTAGAGACACCAATCCTCGCCTATAAATAGGCTCGGTGGAGTGATGTGCTGAATTGACCTTGTTACGTTCTTTAACAAAATTACATTCCCATCATAAAACCCTCGTTACGGATGCAATTTTGAATTTTGAATCTTGAATTTTGAATTTCCCATTATGGTGGAGTGACGCATCTCTAAGACCTATTTTATGGAGTTTTTGCTCGGCAACAAGCGAGTAATAGTTTTGGTTGGGTTGATATATCTCGATAAAATCGTATCTTTGTGTGAAATTGCAAATGAAACTATAATATGAAAAGATATATCTTCACATTGCTAATGCTGCTTCTCTCTTTCAGCTTGTCGGCTCAAGAGTCTCTGCAGCTGCAACTCCCTGAGTTGGATGCTAAGTGGTTTAAATCCAACTACACCAAAGCAGAGTATATGATCCCGATGCGCGATGGCGTGAAACTCTACACCGCAGTATATGCCCCTAAGTATAAGCGCTCGGCGCACCCTGTGTTGATGTGTCGTACCCCTTATGGGTGTCATCCATACGGCAAGAAAAAGAGTGATGTGTGGAACAAACAAATCTACGAAAACTATCTCCGAGCAGGTTATATCCTTGTTTTTCAGGATGTGCGTGGCCGATATATGAGTGAAGGTGAGTTTGTCAATGTACGCCCTTATGGTGTGGGTGGTGTTGATGAGGCGACCGATGCTTATGATAGCATAGAGTGGATGTTGCGTAAAATTAAAAATCATAACGGTCGTGTCGGAGTTTATGGATGTTCCTACGATGGATTCTATGCTCTGATGGCGGCAGCAAGCGCACATCCCGCTATTAAGGCCGTTTCGCCACAAGCGCCTATTTTCGATTGGTTTGTGGGCGATGATTTTCACCATAACGGTGCTTTTGCACTGATGGATGCAGTCTCGTTTGCTCCCAATTTTGGCGTGGCAGGGCGTGTGAAACCATCGGCCGAGCGAGAGACGTTTACTCCTTTGGTCGAGGGTAATCATTGGGATTATTTTATGAAGAATCGGATTTCCGATATTACAGCTCAACTCTCAGGGCGTATTCCGTTTTGGGATGAAATGATTGCTCATCCCGATTATGACGAGTGGTGGCGTGGGCGTTCGGCTCGCCGAGCAGTGGAGTCGCTCGCGAAAAGCTCGGCATCTGTATTGGTTGTTGGAGGAATGTATGATGCTGAGGATAGCTACGGTACTTGGGCGACATATCACACCTTGAAACAAGTTCGACCCAATGGCGATTGCCGTCTTGTTGTCGGTCCTTGGAGGCATGGAGCATGGCGAGGTGCAGATCCTGCTAACAGCTTGGGCGAAAAGCAGTTTAGCGAAGATACTCTATCTCGATTCTATCAGCAGGAGGTAGAGTTCCCATTCTTTGAGAAATTTTTGCGAGATGAGGGCGATGGTGGAGTCTCTGAGGCTGGAGCGTTGATCTTCTTTGGTGGTGAAGATTGTTGGCGAGAGATGGAGTCGTGGAGCGAGAGTGGCTTGTCGAAGAGCTTTTATCTCGGTGAGGAGGGTACGCTGAGTCTCGATAAACCCTATTATGCAGGCTCTTTCTCATCTTATATCTCCGATCCGCAGAATCCAGTCCCATATTATACAGATATCAGTGGTGCACGCGCTAAGGAGTACATGATCTCTTCTCAGAGCTTTTTGCAAGGACGTGAAGATGTGCTGGAGTTTCAGTCTGCACCATTGGAGGAGGATTTAACCCTTGCTGGAGCTGTGAAGGCGCATCTTTACACATCGATCTCTACAACCGATGTCGATTTTGTAGTGAAGTTGATTGATGTGGGACCAGAAGGAGAGTATGAAATGATGGTAAGAGGTGAGATCATTCGAGGTCGTTATCGCGAGAGTCTCTCTGATCCAAAGCCATTTACCGTAGGCGAGATCGAACAGATCTCGATCACAATGCCCGATGTTGCTCACACCTTCATGGCGGGGCACAGAATCAAGGTGCAGATACAGAGTTCTTGGTTCCCGCTCTTTGATATGAATCCTCAGCAGTTTGTTGATCCTTATAAGGCTTCGGCAAAGGATTTTGTGCCATGTGAGGTGCGGATTTATCACGACAAACAACACCCTTCGCGTATCGAACTGCCATTGATGAAGTAAAAAATGGGTTGTTCAACAAATAAGTCGGACAACCCATTTCTTATTGTAAGATGTTGATTACTCAAGCTCAACGAGAACTGCATTTGCAGGTACAGCCTCGCCTGATGCAACCAAAATCTGCTTGATTTTGCCGTTGTAATTCGATGTGATAGAGTTCTCCATCTTCATAGCCTCAAGGATAA
>CAYTGT010000215.1:0-3294 GCA_964437405.1 uncultured Alistipes sp. | reverse complement strand
GCAACTGGTGGAAAGCTCCAGCCGACAACGCTAAGGTGGGTCTTACACCTCACGTTACAGGCTGTATGTTGATGGAGGCGATGTGCGTATTGAAACCTTTGAGGTAAATTGTTTCTGTTGGTGGCTCGGCATCTTACTTGTTGGTTAGAGGGGTAAAATTGCCGAGTTTTTTTAAAAGAAACACCCCGCTAAAACTTTATGTTGGCAAATATTATTATAACTTTTGCTTATAAGGTGGGCGACCTTATCATTTTTTATGTGATAGGTTGTTTGAGCGTTGCGAGTAATGTAACTTTTTGTATATTTGTAAAATATAGGGTGTGTGAGATCTTGTTGGGGTACAACGCTGGTTGTTAAGAAAGTGTCGGATATGACCTTTAGGTTAATTAGGAGGATTGACGGCAGAAGATTATAGTCAGAAAACGGCTACTCCACAGACTAAAAATGAACAATATCAAAAATATATAATTTAACCCAATAGAACAATGAAAATTAAAACTTTATTCTTGGCCTTAGCCATTCTGCTCGCGGTGGCGGGCTCGGCTCAGACTCTCAAGGAGTGGGACGATGTGAGCATTACGCAAATCAACCGACAAGAGGCGCATACGTTGGATATCCCGTTGGCTTCGGCGGCGGATGGTGCGAAGGCATACACTCCGACCAACGCTCTTGAGTCTTCGCCTTATTACATGAATCTCAATGGAACGTGGAAGTTCCAGTGGGTGAGCTCGCCCGAAAAGGCAAGCGACACCTTCTACCATGACGACTTTGATGCCGCATCATGGGACGACATCGAGGTGCCAAGTGCATGGCAGGTCTATGGCCTCCGTCACGGCAAGAATTGGGATAAGCCTATCTACATCAATACACGCTACCCATTCACCTACGATCCAAAGACATTTAGTGTGATGACCGATCGCCCTGATTGGTACACCTACAACAACGACATGAAAAACCCTGTCGGCTCTTATCGCCGCGAGTTTACCTTGCCTAAAGATTGGAAGGGTCGTGACGTATTCTTGCGCTTCAACGGTGCGGGACACGGCTACTACGTATGGGTTAACGGCGAGTTTGTAGGCTATGCCGAGGATAGCTACCTGCCAAGTGAGTTTGATGTTACCGATAAGTTGCGTGCTGGTGTGAACAATGTGAGTGTGCGTGTCTATCGTTTCACCACTGCTTCGCTCATCGAGTGTCAGGACTATTGGCGTATGACAGGTATCACTCGTGATGTATATCTGTGGAGCGCACCAAAGACTCGTATCAACGACTTCTTCTTCCGCACAACCGAGTTGGCGAAGAACAACACCGAGGCAGATGCGGCTTTGACCGTAAACATCGCAGGCAAACCAAGCAAACGCACTACAATCGAGGCGCAGCTTTTGGATGGCGATCATATCTTGTCATCGCAGGTGTCAAATGTTGCGTCATCGGGCGATATCGTCCTAAAGTTCGATAACATCAGCGGCATTACAGCTTGGAGTGCCGAGATGCCTAAGCTCTATGATTTGGTACTCACGCTGAAGGAGAAGGGCAAACCTGCGGATGTGAGAGCCTTGAAGGTTGGATTCCGTACAGTGAGCGTGCGTGAGGATGGCGCGTTGCTGGTAAATGGCAATCGTATCGTATTCTATGGCGTGAACCGTCACAGCTTTAGCGAGTATGGTGGCCGCACGATGACAAAAGCGGAGATCGAGACCGATCTTTTGCAGATGAAACGTCTGAATGTGAACGCTATCCGTACATCGCACTACCCTAACAACCCATACGTCTATGACCTTTGCGACCGCTTGGGACTCTATGTGTTGGCCGAGGCCGATGTTGAGTGTCACGGTAATATGGGACTTTCATCTGAGGAGGCTTTCCGTGCTCCGATGGTTGAGCGTTCGGTACGCCATGTCCTCACTCTGCGCAACCACACCTCTATCGTAATGTGGAGTGCTGGTAATGAGAGTGGAGGTGGTAACAACTTCCAGACTGTAATGGAGAGCATCAGCAAAATCGACCCTACTCGTCTGACTCATTATGAGGGTAACAGCCAATGGAGTAGCGTGACAAGTACCATGTATGCCAATTTGGCCACTATCGAGGGCATCGGTAAGAGCCGCTTGCAGGATTACCAGCAGGGCAAGAAGGGTATCCGTCCACACGTACAGTGCGAGAATACTCATGCGATGGGTAATGCGATGGGTAACCAGCGCGAGTTTTTCGATCTCTATGAATACTATCCTGCCTTGACAGGTGAGTTCGTATGGGAGTATAAGGATCACGGCTTGAAGATGAGCTCAACAGGCGCTCCTCTCAAGTTTGAGGCTTTGGGACGCAAGGGCAAGACCGATGTGCGCTCTACGCTCGATATCTCTAAGGGCGAGTATTGGGCCTACGGAGGTGACTTCGGCGATCAGCCAAATGACAATAATTTCTGTTGTGATGGTGTGGTGTTGGCCGACAATGCTCCAACAGCCAAGAGTTACAACATGAAGAAGATCTATCAGCCACTCGACTTTCTGATGAAGGATAGCGCGAAGGGTCTGTTCACTCTCAAGAGCAAGCTCTGCCAGCGCACGCTCGATGATCTGAATGTAAGCTACACTCTGTATGAAGATGGTATCGAGTGTGGTCGCGGTACGCTCAAGGATTTTGCTTTGGGTGTAGGCCAGACTTTGGATGTTCAGATCCCAGCCGTTGAGCAGTTAGTAAATAATCCTAAGAATCCTGATGCTGAGTATTTCATCACATTCAGCGCTACACAGAAGAACGACACAGAGTGGGCTGATGCAGGCTTTGAGGTGGCTAAGGAGCATTTCTTGATCCGCGCAGCAACCGACCGTAAGCCTTATGTAGCCTCGGCTCAGGCTGCAATCAATGTTGTCGAGGAGAATGGTACAGTTGCGGTATCGGGCGAAAACTTCGACCTCAGATTTGCCAATGGAGAACTTGTCTCTTATACTGCAGCAGGACAAAAGATCATCACTTCGCCATTGACCCTTCAGGTATTCCATTTGCCTATCGACAACGAGCGTAACAGAGCAGGTCGCTACGATAGAATGGGTATCAGAAATCTTACCATTACACCAGGTAGCTGGGAGATTCAGGAGAGCGAGGATGGAAAGAGCGTAGATATCACTATCACCAACACATATAAATCTTCTGGCTCATATAGCTTCGTGGTGCGTCAATCATTCAGAGTATTGGCCGATGGTGCAGTGGTTGTAAATGCCTATGTTGACCCAACGCCAAAGAACGAGGAGTTGCCTCGATTGGGTCTCCGCACCGAGCTCCCTGCCGATATGG
>CAYTGT010000214.1:0-3302 GCA_964437405.1 uncultured Alistipes sp. | reverse complement strand
TGGTATGCCAGAGCCTACTAAGTATAAGGCTGGTGGTAAGGAGATCACTGTCAACATCAAGGGTAAGGAGGAGTATGACTTGGATTGGGGCGGTAAGCTGCAGTTCTACAACTCTATCGTTGGTGGTGCTATTGATGCACGCTTCATGCCTGCTATCTTGAAGGGTATCATGGAGAAGATGGATGAGGGTCCATTGACAGGATCTTATGCTCGCGACATCCGCGTTGTGATCTACGATGGTAAGATGCACCCAGTAGATTCTAACGAAATCTCATTTAAGCTCGCTGCACGTAACGCATTTAAGGATGCTTTCCGTCAGGCTGGTCCAAAGATCATGGAGCCTATCTACAATGTAGAGGTATTGACTCCAAGTGAGTATATGGGTGCTGTGATGAGCGACTTGCAGAACCGCCGCGCGATGATTATGGGTATGGAGTCTGACAAGGGCTTCGATAAGTTGAATGCACGTGTGCCATTGGCAGAGTTGTATCGCTACTCTACATCGCTCTCATCACTCACTTCAGGTGCTGCAACTTACACTATGGCTTTCGCTTCTTACGAGCAGGTGCCATCAGATGTACAGGATAAGCTCTTGAAGGCTTACACCGATACTGATGAGGATTAAATTCTGAATCTTTTTAATGATTTCTGATATTGTTAGGGCTGTTCCAACTGTGAAGTTGCGACAGCCTTTTTTTCGTTATGTCAAGATCGGAATCGGGTTACATCCGCTTGATCTTATATCGGAATCTGAGATAGAACATCACTCCAGCAGAGGTCAGACCCAACGGGAAAGAGCACCACACGCCCAAAAGACCACAATCGAGGACAAATCCAAAGAGATAGCCTGCGGGCAGTGAGATGACGAAATAGGCCAAGAAAGCATACAACGTCAGTGGCTTGACATCAGATATACCTCGCAGAGCATTGGCATAGTTGCATTGCAGGCCATCGCCGACCTGATATATCACAAATGGGATTATGATCGTAGCTACCATCGCCACCACCTCCGCGTCATCGGTAAACAAAGCGCCGACACTACCACGCAGAAGCAACAGAACAACCGAAACCACCGCTGCCATTACCAAAATAATACGAAATCCGCTACTCGCCGAGTGACGCAGAGCCTCCACTTCGCCACGACCATGAAAGGCGCTCACACGCACCGCAACAGCCGCCGCCATACCGTAATAGAGCATAAACCCGAACTGTCCAACCGTATTCATAATCTGGTGTGCCGCCAAAGCCGAAGTACCCAACCACCCAACCATGATTGTTGCTAAAGAGAAAGAACTTGTCTCCATGCCCATTTGCAGACCAATAGGCCAACCCATGCGGTTGAGTTGTAGGATTTTATGACGGCTAAGTTTCGAGGCCACGAAACCCTCTCGATAGGCCGCAAAACCCTTGCGCCACGCGAAAATCAGAGCGAACACAACAACCATCACAACACGCGCGAAGAGAGTTGCCACACCCGCACCGAGCAATCCCAACTCAGGAAATCCGCATCGGCCATATATCAGGAGCCAATTCATGACGATGTTGAGCAAGTTGCCGACCAACAAGATCATCATCGGGGTTGTGGTATCGGTAATGCCATCCGAGAATTGTTTAAAGGCATTAAACAGCATCACAAAGGGGAGCGACATGAGCAGCACCACGTAATACGGGCGCATCAGAGGCAGCAGCTCTTCGGGTTGTCCCAAACGATGCAGATTCATGTAGAGCAACGCCATCACCACCATCAGCCCAATAGAGACTACACCATTGACAAACAGAGCGTTACGCAACAACCCACCCACATCGCTCTTTTCACCACGCCCATAACATGCTCCAACCAGAGGAGTCAGACCATAGGAGAAACCCGTAGCGAAAATAATCACTAAATTGAAAATATTATTCACAAAGCTGGCAGCGCCCAACTCCTTGATGCCGTACCACCCCACCATCATCGTATCGGCGATACTAAGCACGATTATCCCCAATTGTCCAATAACAATAGGTATGCCGAGACGCAACAGAGCCATGCTCTCTCGATCCTTAAGTGTTATATTTGACGTGTTACTCATATCGCTACTCTCTCCTTACTGAATCTTCACGCAAAGTTAGTACAAATCACCTTGCCGTGCAAAAATAAATTTGCGTAGTGTCGGTTTTACTCGGTTGTTAACCCCCTCTTGTTTTTGGCATATATTTTGCAGTTTCGGGGCGGAAACACGAACGATAGAGTAGAATGAAAAAAGATGAAAAATTTGCAAATACGAAAATTGTTGCGTATCTTGCACCCAGAAACAATAAAGAAAACGATTTAATTAACTCTTAAAACCAGTTCGCCTATAGGAAAAATTCTACTCTTTTTGACATTGTATAACTAAACGATGAAGAGTATGAACACAAACGTGTTGAGTGACCAGACTTTGCTCAGTCGCTACATCTCAGGTGAACGTGGTGCTATATCACAACTTATAGATAGACACTCCTCTCGCGTCCGCGACTACATCCGTATGATGGTTAAGGATAGCGATCGTGCTGAGGATATTTTGCAGGATACCCTGATTAAGGCCGTGCGTACCATTGATGAGGGACGCTATGTCGATTCGGGTAAGTTCCTCTCGTGGATTTTGCGTATTGCCCACAATCAGGTGATAGATTTCTTCCGCCAGCAAAAGAGCTCTCGCACTATAAACGAGGCTGAGGCAGGCTATGATGTAATCGGCTCGTTGCGCGTTGCCGAGCGTAGCGTAGAGGATCGCATCATCTCGGAGCAGATTGAACAGGATGTGCGCCGATTGATCGAGTACTTGCCAGAGGAGCAGCGCGAGGTGGTTATGATGCGTTACTATTCGGGAATGAGCTTTCAGGAGATCGCCGACCAGACAGGGGTGAGCATCAACACCGCTTTGGGTCGTATGCGCTATGCGTTGATCAACCTTAGAAAGATGATCAAGGAGAACGATATCATCCTAAGCTAAAGGCTGAAGGCAGGTGCGCAAATGGCGCGGTGGAGATGAAAAGCAGAGGTGAAAGGCGGAGATGAAACGAAAAATAAATTAGTTTTTTTGCTTCGTCACGCAATAATCTCTCATAGTTCTGCGTTAAGTAATCAAACAGCCGTGCCTATGGAGAAATTCGACACTGATTTATTAGCACAAGAGAGTGATGACAATGGTCTCATGATGAGCCATGTTATATGTGATGAGGCAGATCTATTCTATTTAGACTGCTATTTAAGAGATCTATTTCATAATTGATAATTAGGTTGACAAGAGAGCCACGCAGCAGTTGCGTGGCCTTTTTTGTGT
>CAYTGT010000213.1:782-3309 GCA_964437405.1 uncultured Alistipes sp. | reverse complement strand
TCACTCGGTTTGATTCCTAATTCTGGTATGGCGGCTACAACCGATACAGGTGAGGAGACTTGTATCCACCCAGCTAAGAAGTTGGAGGTTGGTCAGCGTTTGGCAGCTTTGGCGTTGGTTGAGACCTATGGTCATGGTGGTTTCGAGCACAAGGCTCCTCAGTATGAGAAGCACGAGATCAAGGATGGTAAGGTTACAGTTTACTTCAAGGATTCGGGTATGGGTCTTGTTCCATGGTATGATCAGCCTATCGTAGGTTTCGAGATTGCAGGTGCTGACAAGAAGTTCTATCCTGCTGAGGCTCGCACAGTTGCAAACAATCGTGTGTCGGTATGGTCTGCACAGGTGAAGGAGCCTGTCGCTGTACGCTATGCTTTCCGCAACTATATGAAGAATACTCCAAATCTGAAGAATCTATACGATGTTCCTGTACCTCCATTCCGTACAGATAATTGGAATGATGTGAGATAGTGACACGATCTCTTTTGGTATAAAATCTCGGCTGTCGGGTTGTCGCTCGATGGCCGTTTTTTTCGGGTATAGGGTAGGCGAAGTTGCATTGGAAAGATATTTTTCGCGAAGATTTCATAATAAATTGACCTTAGAGTCGTTAAAATAAAAAAATATGTGTAATTTTGCACGATTAATACCCTGCTATGGAGCAGTAATGAGGTCAGTATGAAACAAAAATTATCTTTTATTGTAGCTTTTGCCTTCTTGTTTGCGGTCTTTTCGGGCTGCTCAAGTATCCAGAAGGTTATCAATACAGGCGACTACGACTTGATCTTTGATCGCGGAGTTGTCTATTACGATGCTGGTAAATGGACTAAGGCTTTGGCTCTGTTTGAGAATTGTGAAGGTTATTATAAAGGCACAACACGCGAGGATACTTTGGCGTTCTATAGAGCAAGATGTTATTTTAAGGATCATGACTATATGACCGCTTCTGAACTCTTTGACGAGTTCCGCCGTACCTTCAGCCGCAGTGCATTTATCGAGCAGGCCGAGGCGATGTATGCGATCTGTCTGTATGATATGTGTCCTGATCCAGAGCGTGATCAATCGTTGACAACTAACGCTATCATTGCGATTTCGGAATTTATGTCACACTATCCTGAAAGTGAGCAGATCACTCTCTTTAAGGATATGGCCAGTGACCTAAGATGGCGTTTGTGCGAGAAGGCATACTTGAATGCTTATACCTATTATAAGATAGAGCGTTATAATTCGGCGATTATCGCTTTCCGTAATGCTTTGTCGAAATATCCCGACTCTCACCGCCGTGAGGATGTGATGTATTACATCGTAAAGTCTGGATATGAGTTGGCTGCCAATTCGGTGGAAGATAAGCAGCTGGACCGTTATATGACGATGCTCGATTCCTACTATTCGTTCATCATGGAGTATCCAGAATCGAAGTATAAGCAGGAGTTAGATAAGTGCGCTGAAGAGGCAAAACTTTACATCGAAAAGAATAAACAAGAGGAGTAATTAAGAAACGAAGATAAAATATACTATACTAAGATGGAGATCAAGAAGAACATTCCCAACAACACAGTGACTCGTAAACTTGTCGATTTGGATAAGGATACAGGTAACATCTATGAGAGCATCAACATTATAGCTCGCCGTGCAAATCAGATTTCATCTGAGCTCAAGTCGGAGCTTAATCGTAAGTTGGCAGATTTCTCATCGCCAACCGACACAATGGAGGAGACTTTTGAGAATCGTGAGCAGATCGAGATCTCACGTTACTATGAGCGCCTTCCAAAGCCTGTGATCATCGCCACAGAGGAGTTCCTCGATGACGAGGTGTACTATCGCAAGGGCGAGTAGTTGATCTTTTTTTGAAGGGAGTGCTGAGGAGTGTCCGCCTATGTGTGACCTCGATACAGGACTTCAGCTAAAGTGAGGCCGAACGTGTTAGGCCGAGGCCTTCCAATTAGATTTTTCTTATATGTTGAAGGGCAAACATATTATTTTAGGAGTTACGGGTAGCATAGCCGCTTATAAGTCGGCTGTGCTTTGCCGTTTATTGGTCTCTGCGGGAGCCGAGGTAAAAGTGGTGATGACATCACTTGCCAAGCAGTTTATTACGCCACTGACAATGGCGACAGTCTCGAAGAATCCTATTTTGGTAGATTTCTTCAATCCAGAGAATGGCGAGTGGAATTCTCATGTCAAACTCGGCGAGTGGGCTGACCTCTATTTGATCGCTCCAGCTTCGGCCAATACGATGGCGAAGATGGCATCGGGCGTGGCTGATAATCTGTTGTTGACGACATATCTCTCGGCACGTTGTGCTGTGGCCGTTGCTCCAGCGATGGATTTAGATATGTATGCGCATGTGGCGACTCAGCGTAATATGAAGCAGTTGCAGGCAGATGGGGTGCATATCATCGAGCCAGGATCGGGCTTTTTGGCCAGCGGTCTTATCGGCAAGGGTCGTATGGCTGAGCCACAAGATATTTTGACGGCAGTAGAGGCTATTCTTTCGGATGAGGCGCGTAGAAAAGATGCCGCGAAA
>CAYTGT010000213.1:0-772 GCA_964437405.1 uncultured Alistipes sp. | reverse complement strand
GCAGAACTCAGATGTCGAAAAAAAAAAGAGTTTAGAGGGTAAGCGATTCTTGGTGACGGCTGGTGCAACCATCGAGCCGATAGATCCAGTAAGATATATCTCAAATCACTCTTCGGGCAAGATGGGATATGCCGTGGCAGATGCGTTGGCTCAGCGTGGTGCTGAGGTGGTGTTGATCAGCGGTCGAACATCGCTCGATGTGCCTCATGGCGTGGAGCGAGTGGATGTCCTCTCGGCCGAGGAGATGTATCAGGCCTCGGTTGAGCGATTCGAGCAGATGGATGGCGCAGTGATGTGCGCAGCTGTGGCAGATTATACCCCTGTGAGCGTAGCCGATGAGAAACTCAAAAAGAGTGACGATGATATGTCTATCATGCTCAAACGTACCAAAGATATTGCTCGCGAGTTGGGCTCTCGTAAGTGCGAGGGGCAGGTGCTTGTCGGATTTGCGATGGAGACTCAGAACGAGGAGCAGAATGCTGTGGGCAAGTTGGAGCGTAAGAATTTGGATTTTATCGTGCTCAACTCCCTCAGACGTGAGGGCGCAGGTTTTCGTGGAGATACCAATGTCGTTTCGTTGATTGATAGAGAAGCCCAAGTTGATTTGCCATTGATGTCTAAGGCTGAAGTGGCCGAGCATATTGTAGATAAGATAGAGAGTTTATTGTAGCCTATGTTGCGCCGTTTAACAGTTGAAAATTATGCGTTGATCGAGAGATTGGATCTGGAGCTGGATTCTCACCTGAATATCATTACAGGAGAGACTGGCGCT
>CAYTGT010000212.1:0-3322 GCA_964437405.1 uncultured Alistipes sp. | reverse complement strand
GTAGCAATAACTACTGCGTCAATGTCGGGACGAGCCAAAACCTCCTCGAAGTCGATATACATATCAACCTTCTGCTTGATGCCCTTATCTGCATAGTATTTGTTTACCTGCTGCTCAAAGCGGTTACGCTTGATATCATAAACATCACATCCTGCGACAACGCGCACATCAGGGATTGTGATAAAACCATTCTTAAGGTGGATTGCCTGCTGACCCAAACCGATGAAAGCAATGTTAATATAGTCATTAGCAGCTGTCTTCTTTGCCTTCTTTGTAGCCTGTGCAGCTGACGAAATTGCAGGGAAAGAGAGTGCTACGGCTCCCAGCGCTGAGGTACGGAGGAAGTCAAGACGTGAGAATTTTGTACTCATAAACGAATTTGTTTTAGGTTAATTGATTTTTATTCGTTTGTAAAGTTAGGAATTTTTTTTTTGCTGACAAATAGTTCAGTCTTATTAATTTTGGTCAAAATCACGTTTTGCAAGGTTTTTACGTTTACTCAACGATCATACCATCATAATAAGCAAGGGAATTATAGGCAAATTGCGGGTCGAACAGAAAAAAATCGGCATAGTGCATCTCCTATGCCGAATAAAGTGATTATTGTTGTTGCATGCACTGATCGCGCCACTCAAGGAGTTCAGGAGTGAGCTGATCTTCACGATCCATCCACTCACCACTCATCATCAGGCGCTCCTTGCGGCGGTCCATCCGCTCTACGATGCTAAAGGTCGGGCGCTTACGCTCGGCACTCTTTTCACGCATAGACTCGCGTATCGTGCGACTGAAGATAGACTCTCTGGTCGGACGCAACTGTGGCTCCCACTTAAAGTTTTTCAACTTCAACGGCTGATCAACAGGTATCAGATCCAACGGATAGAGCTTAAATGGTGTATCGTTACGGTATGTCATGCCGACCAACTCTTTATCCTCGATATAGAATGAGGCCGAGGCACTCTCCAGATAGATCATCTCGGTGATGGTGAGCGAATCTTCCTCCTGCTGCTGGAAATAGATGGTCTGCACATTACCTTCGACATCGTTGCGATAAATCTCATTATCGCGGAATAGGGCGATCATCTTCTTACCCGCAACCTGATTGTAATATGTGGTATCAATCTCGGCAACCATGATAGGATCACCGAGGAACTCAGCACGGATAAGTTGCTGATTTTTGCTAAAGAGATCAACCTTTTCGGCAGCAAGCTGATTTTGGTTATTCCACATTAGTGGCGAGATGAACAAATGAACAATCGAGTCTACCGAGTTAGTCACCAACGAATCGCACGCCGCTTGAGCATCTGAACGATAGATGCGAACTTTGCGATATGCCTTCACTACACGATATGCCGAATCGGCACGCAGAGTATCTTGGCTCTGAGTCTGCTCCTGCTCAGGCTCCTCAACACGACCTACATAGCGAGAATCCTCAATCTCCTGCGTAGCCACAGGAGCTCCATGTCGCAAAATGTATGCTCTGGCCGAGGCAATACTATCCAAACGATCAAACTCCGAGAGATCCTTACCCTTCGCTGCCGCCTTTGCTCGTTGATCAGCACGGCGAAGCGAATCCTTGACAAGTTGCTCTAACTGACGAGCCTTTTCCTTTTCGAATTGGGCTGTAGCCTTAACTTGACGCACTGCGGCAATCGAATCGAGCTTAATTTTACGTTCTTTGGCCTTTGCTCGTTTCTCGGCTTGTTTGATCTTACGTGCTTGCTCTTTCTTCAGATTTTGCTCGTATGCCTTACGCTGTTTTGGAGAGAGTTTAGCCAAAGAATCTGCCAAAATAGAATCCGCGATCATTGCGGCACGTTGCAGGCTGTCGATCTGAGTAGAGTCGCCCAAATCACCCTGTAATGGATTACGTTGCAGAGTATCAGCCGCCGAAGGCTCTGGTCGAGACGTATCTGTTGCTGATTGAGCATCATTCTTTTCGGTTGGCTTTGTCGCTGGCTTCTGAGCAGGTTGCGGAGCAGTTTCTTGACTCTTCGCAGGACTCTTTGCTGCAAGTTCCGAGCGACCCTTACCCTTAGGAGCATTTACAGCCCCCACATTTGGCAAAGTCTGATCAGCCAACTTTAAGTTCGCTGGAAGATTCTCACGAATAGAATTATCTGCGGTTTTATCTACCACCACAGCGTCCTTTCCTTGCAGAGAAGAGGATTCCAAAGCGACAGAGTCCTTCTCACTTGAGGCATTAGGGTCTATTGTAATGATGTGAAGTGTATCGGCGCTCATAAAGACCGAATCACTTTCGGTTGTGTCATAGCTAATCAACGATGGAGATTTGGTCAAGATCGCTTCGCCATACTCCTGCCAATATTCTGCATAGTCGCCAAAGGCAAGCATCTTGTTTTTAAAGTCATCCATCTGGATATTTCTCAGCGCCACAACATGGCCATCTGTTCGATAGTAAGAGAGCGTATCGCCCCATATCTGTTGCTCCTCGGTGAGGATATAGCCGTTGCGAGTAACGCGATAGAGATCGTTTTGTTTGTCATAATAACCCTCATCAGCCGAGAGATAATCGCCATCTTTATTCCAGATCTCGCTACCTGTAAAGAAACGGGCAAATTCGCTATCGGTATTATAGATTATCGAATCGCTCTTCATGTCGTACTCATCGCCATGCAACTCTACACTCTCAACACAGATGATATCGTGATTCTCGGCATCGTAATAACCTCTCACCGACTCGATAATGTTGTTATCATGCACCAACACACCGCCGTCTTTATATTGACCCACCTTAGTCTCGGTATTGAAACTAAAGTTGTATGTATAGAGCAGCGCATCGCCATCGACCACCTTAATAATCGGAGCATATACCTCGGCATAAGACTCCCCACCATCATATATAGCGCTATCGCCATACATATATATAGAGTCTTGGTTGACCACCACTCTACCGAAGAAGCCCCAATGAGTATCATCATAACGCACTGCACTATCGCACCAGATTACTGCGCCATTGTGATGTGCAGCGAAGTTACCAATCAAGCAAACAATACTATCCCCCTCGCGATGAAAAGGGCGCACGATATCGGCCATAAAATCAACCTTGCGTTTAGGCTCCTCGTCCTCCGCCTGCTTCTGGGCGTTACGTACCACAACTACAGAGGGTTGCTCGGCAACGAGTTGCGAGACATGATGAGTGCTTATCCCCTGTGCATAGAGGATACCAACGAAGGTAAACAATACTATTAATGCTGATAGCGTACGGCGCACTTCGATCTTTGCTTTAAAGGATTACTTTATCCAATTTTTATACAAGAACTCGCCATTGCGGAACTCAGGGTCCTCTATGCACAGGGGATAA
>CAYTGT010000211.1:0-3357 GCA_964437405.1 uncultured Alistipes sp. | reverse complement strand
TGGAGTAATTCAGAGTTGGAATTGTGCCAAAAAATCCAAAATTTGTTGTTTCCGAGCGGAATTTTTTGGGACAAAGAAATTTGCAATTATCGAACCATATCACCCAATCAGGCACTCGATATAATTCATAGAATATCAGGTGATTACAAAAATAAAATTGAGGAGAAATCTGAAAATTTCTCCTCAAAATTAAAATTGTGCCCAGAATAGGACTCGAACCTACATGCCGTGAAGCACTCGCACCTGAAACGAGCGTGTCTACCATTTCACCATCTGGGCTTGTTTCGGGGAACAAAGGTACGAAAAAATTTTATTCCGCAATGACTTTAAGCGAAAAAATATAGTTGCGACCAGAAAAACGCACCATCAATTGATCCTCGCCCGATTTCGTCAACACCTAATCTTGGAAGAACTTATAGTGGAAGAGTATCAGGTATACCACCGCGCACGAGATATAGGCATCGGCTAAGTTGAATATCGGGCCGAAGAAGTAGTTGTCGTGATCCACCAAGAATGATAGCCAATCGGGGCAACTATTCCATTGGAAGAGCGGCATAGAGAACATATCGACAACCTTACCCATCATAAAGGTGCTGTAACCCTCGCCGAGTGTTGCCACTGTAATAGGGGTCGATTGGGTGAAGATCATGCCATAGAAAAGCGAGTCGATCAAGTTGCCGACAGCGCCTGCAAAGATCAATGTCAGACCGATCATTACACCGCGAGGGATCTGAACCTTAGGTTTGCGACCTAAGTAGTGGATGTAGAAACCCAACAGTCCGATCATCACCAAACGGAATGAAGTGAGCAACAATTTACCCCAATCAATGCTACCAGGGGTGGATAGTTGCATGCCGAATGCTGCGCCATTGTTCTCTACAAAGCGGAGCTGCAACCACGAAAATATCTCTATTGACTCCTCGATGCAGAGGTGGGTCTTGATCCAGATCTTAAGAATCTGATCTAAAAGGATCAAGACGAATGCTAAAATTGCTATGTGTCGAAGTCTCATATTTTATATCTCTCTTTTGGTCAAAGGTACTAAAAAAAGTCAACTTTTAAGATTAATAGCTCTAAAAAATGGTTGATATCGATGAAAAATCTCGCCATTCAGAAGGTTAATCGTTCGACAGCGAGTCTTTATCACTTTACAACACGTGGTTGTGGCACGGTGGAAACAGAGGGAGCTGTGAGAATTGTGGGAGCTGTGGGTGCAGCCCCTTGAGCCATCGCTATGCGTTTGCCATAAAAGACAGCATTGGCAATGTTGACGCTTGCACCCTCGGTGGGGTTGAGCCAGCGGAGTTTGATTTCGTGCATAGAGTTGCGAAGCTCGAAGTTATAGTATATTTCGAGTTTGCGGGTAGTGAAGTCGACAGGCATCTCTACGATCTGATCTACTTTACCGTCAACGCTCACCTCGATTCGGGCAACATAACTCTTATCGGAGCTTGCGGCCGAGCCGTTGATGACGATGCCTGAGAAGAAGTTTTTAATCGTGTGGCTATCGCTCAGCTTCTTACCGATATTTATATTGCCAATGGCGGCGAGGTCGGGGAAGCTCTCCTCGAAGCGGACTGCCTCAGGCTCTTGGCTCTTGATCTGCACTCGTTTTTTATTCACCTTACCTCCTTCTTGTTTGATTATTTGTAATGCATGGTCGAAGCTCATGCGGTAGCAATCCTTCAGAGTTGAGCCTGTGTAAGCGAATTTTATATCTTCGGCCTCGCGTAGTGGAGCCAACCACTCATCGGGGATGCGGTCGTAACCAATGGCTGTGCCTAAAATTCCTGCTGCTGAAGCGGGATTACAGTCGGAGTCCTGCCCGCAACGTGTGGCAATGTCGATGGTCTTGCCGAAGTCGCCTTCGCCGTAGAGCAGGCCGATGATGACGTATGCGCTGTTGATCAGAGCGTCAATGTTGAAGTCGCGCTGAGCACCATCAGGGCAGAGGTCTATCGAACTCCACTTCTTTTGGCAGAGTCGCCATGTGGTATGCCAATCATCGGGGTTTGCAGCATGCCATGCGATCACGTCGCTCATGGCGCGGTGGAATTTACTCTCGGCGGGGATGGTTTTGAGGGCCTCGGTTACAATCTGTGTGACGTTGTCGGTGGTGAATGCTAACGAGTACATCGCACCCATGTAGACTCCGCCATACCAGCCATCGCCATAATTCATGATGTGACCCACGCGATCAGAAATCGCTGATGCTGTGTTGGGCATTGCGGGAGCCATCAAGCCTGCGTAGTCGGCCTCGATCTGATAGTCGATGTCGTTGGCGTGAGGATTATTTCGCCAATGTCCCGATTCAGGAGGCATCACGCCATGCAGAATGTTGTATCGGCCAGCTTGGTTGGCGTGCCACAATGGATATTTTGCCAAAGCGTATGCCATAGCCAACGAGTCGGTAGGGGCGTCAACTCCCAAACGGTCGAAACACTCTACGAAGGTCAGATCCATGTAGACATCATCATACAATCCTGGTTGTCGCTGCATTGTCTGTTTGATGTAATCTTTGTCGCCCCAGGGGATCTTCACACTCTGATCTATCATGCGCCCATTGTAGCGAAATTCTGTTGGACCGCCGTAGGTGCAGCCGATAACCTGACCTGCCCAGCCTCCGCGAATCTTATCCATCAACTCTTTTTTTGAAAGTTTAATTCGTGAGTGCGAGCTCTTGGCTGCGAGAGTTGCCGAAGGGATTGCAATACATAGCGCCGCAAGTAGTGCCGCTGCCAATATCTTTTTTGTCTGCTTGTTCATGGCCTAAGTCTTTTTTTGTTTTAGGTAAAGTTACTACTTATTTCGAGATAATCAAAATCTGAGAATCCTTTTATGGTATGGTTTGGACTGCTTTTGTAGTTTTTTGTCCTTTCTTGGGGCGTTTTTTTTGCCTCCCTATAATAATATTAAATAGGTATAAATGGCTAAAATGAAGAAAAATGATATTTTTGTCGAAAAAATATGCGAAGAAGTTTGCAGGTTTCAAAATTATGCCTATCTTTGCATCCGCAATCAGGAAATAAGTTCTGAAAGTTCTGAAATAAACCGATGATCGAAAAGGTCTGAAAGTTGAAGAAAATAAGAATCTAGAAAAAAGTTTGCAAAAAGTTCTTGAAAAATTTGGTGGTTTAAAAAAGATGCTTTATCTTTGCACCACTTTCCGCTTCGAAATTGCGAAGTGGTTTTTCAAACGGTTCTTTGATTTACTGGTTATATAAAGAGAGAAAATTGTAGTATTTATCTGTCAATTCCTTTAAAAGGAAAATGAAGTAGTCAGGACTCTAACAATACATTTTAAATTTTTACAATGGAGAGTTTGATCCTGGCTCAGGATGAACGCTAGCGGCAGGC
>CAYTGT010000210.1:0-3413 GCA_964437405.1 uncultured Alistipes sp. | reverse complement strand
TGCTTATCCCTTATACTCTTTGCTACATATATTTTATATGGCAGGAGCGTGTTGCGCAACTTCGCGTGATTCGTGAGCGCTTGGCTGAGGATGAGACAGCATTGCAAGCGGCATATTTGCAGATTTATGACGAGAAGGGCGAGATGCGATTGTCGGTACGCCGTGAGCATTTGCTCATGATTGAGTCTGCGGATAATTACGTCTGTGTTTGGTATATCTATAACAACGCCCCTAAAAAGGTGCTTGTCCGTAATACCTTAAAGCACGTTGCCGAGCATTTTGCTTCGACTCATGTCCAGCGTTGCCACCGTTCGTATATGGTGAATTTGGATTTGATTAAGGTCTTGAGGCGTGAAAAGGAGGGCGTGTTTGTCGAGTTCGGAGTCGAGGGCGTTCCTGATGTACCAATCTCAAAGACCTATATCGAGAACATCAACAAATGGTTGGTTGGCGAGTCAGTAAAGTAGCCATATAATCCCCAAAAGTGTTTGCGGCAAAATTTCCTTATGTGGGTGAATTTGAATTTTTAATCCCGAAAAATCGTGATTTTATCCCCTATAAAGATTTTATCCCACAATTTCACCCCTTATCACTTAGATTTTGTTTACAGAGGCAAAAGGTTGATATTTGCAAAAAGCAAATCAATTAACCAAATTTTATGGAGCATTTTATCAGCCGAGATGGGCGCAGTTTTATGAGACATTACCTATCTATATTACAAAAGACAATGCGCGAGAATTGGGAGAAACCCGTTCTTAGCGATTATCAAGGAGAGACCTTTACATTTGCCGATCTTGCGAGCCAGATGGCGCGTTTGCATCGTGTGTTTGATGCCGCAGGTGTTAAGCCAGGTGACAGAGTAGCATTGGCCGCTAAAAATAGCGCACGTTGGGCTATGGCATTCCTTTCTATTGCGACCTATCGTGGCGTAGCGGTATCTATTTTGGCCGACTTCAATCCTTTGGATATTGCAGGTCTTGTAAACCACTCAGAGAGTAAGGTGCTCTTTACCGATCCTAAGACTTGGGAGGCGATGAAATCGGTTGAGATGCCTGAACTCCGTGCTACAATCAATGTTGAGGATTTTTCTCAGATCTTCTGCATCGAGGAGATCGCAGCAGCAATGAAGCGTGCTACGGTTCAAGCTGAGTCATTCTTGGCTGCGATGAAAGATGCTGTGACAAACTTCGAGATTGGAGATTTGGACGATCTGGCAATTATCAATTATACATCGGGTACAACAAGCTCTCCAAAGGGCGTTATGTTGACTTCACGCAACCTCTCTTCAAACATCGAGTTCGGTTTGCGTAATATCCCGATCCAGAAGGGTGATCAGATCATGTCTATGTTGCCGCTTGCACACATGTACGGTATGGCCTTTGAGTTCCTTTACCCATTGTGTGGCGGATGCCATATTTACTTTTTGGGTAAGACTCCGACCCCAACCATTTTGATGCAGGCGTTGGCCGATATCAAGCCATATTTGCTGATCACCGTGCCATTGGTGTTGGAGAAGATCTTTAAGAATAAGGTTATGCCTACACTCCAGAAGCCTGCGCTCCGCATCTTGACTGCTATCCCAGGAGTTAAGAACTTGATCTATGGTAAAGTGCGTAAGCAGTTGATGGGTGTGTTTGGTGGTAATATCCGTTCGTTTGTGGTTGGTGGTGCGGCTATCTCGCTCCCTGTTGAGAAGGTGATGCGTGCCATTAAGTTGCCATATACCGTAGGTTATGGTATGACCGAGTGTGGCCCGCTGATTGGTTACTCGCCATGGGATAGCTTCCGTATGGGTTCATGCGGTCGTGCGGTGGATAATGTTGAGGTTCGCATCGACTCTGAGGATCCTGCAAAGATCGTAGGTGAGATTCAGGTTAAGGGTGATAACGTGATGCAGGGTTACTTTAAGAATCCTGAGGCTACTGCAGCTACATTTACCGAGGATGGCTACCTGCGTACAGGTGATTTGGGTATTATCGACAAGAAGGGTAATATCTTCATCAAGGGTCGCAGTAAGTGTATGATTCTTTCACCAAATGGTCAGAATATCTACCCAGAGGAGATCGAGAGCAAGCTCAACTCTATGCCTCACGTAGCTGAGTCGCTTATCGTTGATCGAGGTCATCGTTTGGTTGCAATCGTTGCGCTCACGCCAGAGGATCAGAAGAATGGTAAGATTGATGAGTTGATGAAGGTGATGGAGAAGAATTGCGAGGAGTTGAATAAGGTGATGCCTGCATATAGCAAGATCTCTCAGATCGAGATTATCGAGGAGGGCTTTGAGCATACACCAAAGCAGTCGATCAAGCGATTCTTGTATAAATAAGACCCCTGTATAAAATAATCTATATTTTGGGAATGTATCTCCGTGGTGAGGTACATTCCGTTTTTTTTAGGGTGATGGAGTAGGCGGTGCGTGATCATCGCAAAAAGGTTTTATTGCTTATGTAGATAAAAAGATTAAGTTTTGCCGCTGAGTTATTGCTATAATCTTCGATAGTTTGTAACTTTGCTCAAGAATTTGCAAAATTTAATTTTATGTTGTCTATCCAAGATCGAGAGGCGATCATCGCCTTGATTAAGCGCGAGGTTGTCCCTGCTATCGGATGTACTGAGCCGATTGCCGTATCGTTGTGTGTTGCTAAGGCTACCGAGTTGTTGGGGGTAACGCCCGAAAAGATAAATGTATATCTGAGTGCCAATATATTGAAAAATGCGATGGGTGTAGGTATTCCTGCTACGGGAATGATTGGATTGCCGATTGCTATTGCACTTGGTGCGCTTATAGGTCGCTCAGAGTATGGTCTTGAAGTGTTGAAAGATACCGATGAGGAGGCTGTGGAGCGTGGTAGACAATATATTGACGAGAAGCGTATCTCGATCGACCTAAAACCTGCCATCTCCGAGAAACTTTATATCGAAGTTGTTGCTGAGGGTGCAGAGGGCAGAAAGAGTATTGCGATTATCGCTGGCGGTCACACATCGTTTGTATATCTTGAGAATGGTGGAGAGGTTTTGCTCGATAAGCGTTGCGGTGAGCAGGAGCAGGAGTCGGAACAAGATGTTGAACTTAGCTTGCGCCGAGTTTACGACTTCGCTATGACCACACCTTTGGAGGAGTTGGAGTTTATCTTGGAGTCGAAGCGACTGAATAAGGCTGCTGCCGAAGCTGCTTTTGCTGGGGAGTATGGCCACTCTTTGGGGCGTATGTTGCGCCGCGAACGCGAGGTGAAGATTCTTGGAGACAGTATCTTCTCACGTATTTTGTCTTATACCGCTTCGGCGTGTGATGCGCGTATGGGTGGCGCTAAGGTGCCTGTGATGAGTAATTCGGGAAGTGGTAATCAGGGTATTACGGCTACTCTGCCTGTTGTGGTTTATGGTGAGGAGTGTGGTGCAACTGAGGAGCAGAT
>CAYTGT010000209.1:0-3429 GCA_964437405.1 uncultured Alistipes sp. | reverse complement strand
ATAAAAATCAACCGATTGCCCCGATTTTATGTACTAATTTTGACCAATAAGCCAATAATTGTAAATAATTTCCAAACATTACATATATAGTGAAAAAGAGTTTGTGGGAAAAGAAAAACTTAGAATGATGAAGCGAATTTTATTATTGATCTCCGCCGTTGTGATGATGGCGAATCTAACAGCCAATGCTCAAAATGCATTGTCAGAAAAGTATGCTTATCAAGTTAAGCAAGAGGGCTTTTCAAATTCAAAGATCGAGGAGTTGGCGCAATTTATGACCGACAATATGGGCCCTCGTTTGGCTGCATCACAATTGAAGTTGCGTGCCGAGAAGATGGTTATCGAGCGTCTTAAGGAGTTGGGTCTCTCGAATCCTCGTGCGGAGTATGCCTATGATTTTGCTAAGGGCGGATGGGATAATCAGATGAATTATGTTGCAATGACAGCTCCCTACTATTGTAGCTTCGCTGCTAATCCAATGGCGTGGTCGGGAAGTACAGATGGTTTGGTCAAGGGTGAGTGTATCTTGTTCCATGCCGAGACTATGGAGGATGTGGAGAAGTTGAAGGGTAAATTGGCTGGCAAAATTGCACTTATGCCAATCTGGGAGACCTATGAGATGAAGTTTACCCCTTTGGCTTCGCGCTTAACGGATGAGCAGTTGGCTGAGATGGAGAAGGATCCTCGTGCAGCGACCGAATCACGAGATTACGCTTCTCGCTATGGTAGCTCGCGTAGTGATCGTGAGGTTCAGCAGGCTTTGATGAATCTTCTCAAGGAGGAGAAAGTTTTGGCGGTTGTGAGTGGCGGCGGAACATTCAATGTCCCTACTTCTCGTGGTGTTCAGTATAAAGTAGGTGATCCAGAGCCAACTCCAGAGATTATTCTTCCAATAGAGGATCATAGCCGCATGGTGCGTATGATGGCTAAGGGCGAAAAGGTTGAGATGGAACTGAATATTAAGAATGTCTTTACCGACAATCAGCGTATTAATAATGTGATAGCCGAAATCCCTGGAAGTGATCCTAAACTTAAGGATGAAGTTGTGTTGATCGGAGCTCACTTCGATTCATGGCATGGTGGTACAGGTGCTGCCGACAACGCATCGGGATGTGTCGTGATGATTGAGGCTATGCGTATTATTAAGGCTATGGGTATCAAGCCTAAGCGTACGATCCGTCTTGCTTTGTGGGGCGGTGAGGAGCAGGGTTTGTATGGCTCGCGCGGCTATGCAAAGAGTTATCTGCTTGATAGCGAGAAGAAGAAGGTATTGTCAGGCTATGAGAAGTTTGCTCTCTATCTGAATATGGATAATGGATCGGGTCGTTTCCGTGGTATTTATCTTGAGGAGAATGACGAGGCTGTGCCATTCTTCGAGACATGGAAGAAGCCTTTGGAGTCATTGGGTTTCACAACCCTTTCCCCTCGCCGTACGGGTAGTACCGATCATGCCACCTTTAATAGAATGGGTTTGCCTGCATATCAGTTTATTCAGGATTGGTTGGAGTATGGTCGTACATACCACACAGTGATGGATACCTACGAGCGTCTGTCTATCAATGATTTGAGAACTAATGCCGTGATCGTTGCATGGCTTGCGTTGAGTGCAGCTATGGATGAGGATCGTATTCCCGTAAAACCAGGTTATCCTGAGAAAGTTTTGGAGCAACCTTCAAGACGATAAATCTGCATTTTAGAAGGCATACATTACAAAGAGCGACATCGTAAAATGTCGCTCTTTTTCGTTTGTTAGTGTATAATTTCAATAACCTTTCTATCGCAAGAGAGATTTTAAACTATGTATTTTGAATTTTGAATTAGATTTGTTAAATTAGCACATTGAAATAATGAATTTAATAATCAAAACTATATTCTGATGAATCAAAGAGATGTTATCATTGCTTGTGACTTCAGCTCAGCTGAGGCTACATTGGCGTTTTTGGACAAATTTACCGATTGTAAGCCATTCGTAAAAATTGGTATGGAGCTATATTATGCGGCAGGTCCTGCTATCGTTAAGGAGATCAAGGATCGCGGTCATAAGATCTTCTTGGACTTGAAGTTGCACGACATTCCTAACACTGTGAAGAAGGCGATGGCTGTTCTTTCGAAGATGGATGTTGATATGTGTAATCTTCACGCTGCTGGTACTATCGACATGATGAAGGCTGCTTTGGAGGGCTTGACACGTGAGGATGGCACTCGCCCATTATTGATCGCCGTAACTCAGCTCACATCGACCAGCGAGGAGCGTATGCAGAATGAGCTTCTGATCAACGCTTCGATCAACGATACAATCGTTAAGTATGCTCAGAATGCTAAGGAGGCAGGTTTGGATGGCGTGGTATGTTCTCCTTTGGAGGCAGGTATGGTGAAGGATGCTTGCGGAGCAGAGTTTGTAACCGTTACCCCTGGTGTTCGTTTTGCTGATGGCGAGGTTGGTGATCAGGTGCGCGTGACAACTCCTGCAAGAGCTAAGGAGATCGGTACCGACTACATCGTTGTGGGTCGCCCAATCACTCAGGCTGAGGATCCTGTGTCTGCATACAAGCGTTGCGTAGCTGAATTTGTTGGATAAAAGGTAAGTTGAAAATTATAAAAGAAAAATATCATGAAAAAGACAATTGCTAAAGATCTGCTCTCTATCGGTGCTGTATTTTTGCGTCCTGAGCAGCCATTTACATGGGCAAGTGGTATCAAGAGCCCTATCTATTGCGACAACCGTCTTACTTTGACTGCTCCACGCGTTAGAGATAACGTAGAGAAGGGTCTTTCGGAGTTGGTGAAGGCTCACTTCCCTGAGTGTGAGGTTTTGATGGGTACAAGTACAGCAGGTATTGCTCACGCAGCTATCGTAGCTACCATCATGGATCTTCCTATGGGTTATGTTCGTAGTGGTGCTAAGGATCACGGCCGTACAAACCAGATTGAGGGTAAGTTGGAGAAGGGTCAGAAAGTTGTCGTTGTCGAGGATTTGATCTCGACAGGCGGTAGCTGTATCGAGGTTGTTAACGTACTTCGTGAGGCTGGTGCAGATGTACTTGGTGTTGTAAGTATCTTCACTTACGGCATGAAGAAGGGTTTGGATCGTATGGCTGAGGCCAACGTAATCAACCACTCATTGTGCGATTTGGATGCACTTGTAGAGGTTGCTGCTGAGGAGGGTTACATCAAGCAGGAGGATTGCGCTCGCATCATCGCTTTCCGCAATAACCCATCAGATGAGAGTTGGATTAATAAATAAGAAAATTCCTCGCAATGAGACACTTGATCGATACAACCGATATCTCAGTTGCTGAAGTTGATCAGATCATCTCTACAGCACTCGATATCATTGAGAATAGAACAAAGTATAGCGAGGCCTGCAAGGGTAAGAAGCTCGCTACTCTGTTCTATGAGCCAAGTACACGTACACGCCTGAGCTTCACC
>CAYTGT010000208.1:0-3432 GCA_964437405.1 uncultured Alistipes sp. | reverse complement strand
ATACATCCGCAAAGCCCGCGAATCCTTCCGCACACGAACAATAGAAGCAATTAATGGCAAATAATCGCTTCTATATTTCGATCCTTACCCTCACAGCAGAGGAAATTACTCACTCTGTTGTGCTTGATTCCAGATTGATTTAAATGTGTCGGGATTATATTCAACCGTAAGTTTATTGACCTTACCGTCACCTCCAATCAAAAAACAACGTGGCACATAACGGCTTGCGTACAATGAGTATATACGTTTATCGGGATCGAGACCAATCTCAAACTCCAAATTATATTTTGCCTTAAACTCCTCCACCATTTGACGAGAATCGCCACGCGAAATGGCCAGAATGTCAAACAGTGGCTCTGCTTGAGCAATCTGTCGCTCGATTTCAGCAAACTGAGCATGACAATCGGGACACTCGGCTGAGAAAAAGATCAACATCACTGTTTCACCCTTATGTTCAGACAGTTTACAGATCGAGCCATCCAGCAACTCCACGCTAAAGTCGGGTGCAACATCTCCCACTCCTACTATTGTTGTATTTTCGTGCGTAAACTTCTCATCTTTGATACACGCCACAGCGACCATCAGCACAGCAAACACCATCGCTCCACCGACTATCAAGCGTCTTAACTGATGTAAAAATTTACCCTCTATTTGCTTTACCATCGTTCTTTCTCGATTTGAAATATATCTTCAAATTTACAATAATTTCCATAAAACACAAAAGGCTACCTGCAAAAAGATCGCAAGTAGCCCTATATCGCATTTACAAACGATTTATGCCCACATCAGCAAGAAAGGCAAGGCAACGTATGTCACCACCAACGAAGCAATAAAAATAGCCACTCCTCGACCGTCTTTCAAATTAGTCGACTCGGCAAATGCCTTATAAGACCAGAAGGCATACCACACAAAAAATACCGAAGAAGCCATGCCTACCAACGTCAACAGATGAAAATACTGCATAGCCGTATCCAAACTACCCTCAGCCACCAACGCCATCACACTACGCACCGTTGGGAATACAAACACCAAATAACTCAAATCAAACGGGATACGGGCAAAGAGATTAAATGCCGCAACATCCTGAAAACGCACCTTCGACTTAGAGAACAAGACTCCCGCCAAATACAATACCAATGAGAACAACACCCATACAATCAGTTGACGTGAAGTAGCGACCCACAATTCATCTCCAGCAAAATTAATCTGCGTGAGCGATGTCACCCTCAACCCTACTGCCCAGCACAGAATCGAGGTGAGTATCAGCGCCACCAATCCCCAACACATAGCTTGGCGAATGGGCAAATAACGAAATGGATTTAATAGTTTTTGCATCATAACTGTACCTTATTTAGATTTTCATAAAGTCGCTCTCGCACCTCTTTTGATGTGCTCGACTCATCACCGCTTATCTTCTATCTACAACACCGCCAGATGTCTTATCTGTCGCTCTGTTGACTACCCTCAAGTTCCATATTTCGCTTCAGCGTGGCAATCAGATCATCCAAACGATTGCGCACCGTTGGATAACTCAACCCCATCTTCTGTGCCATCTCCTTCAACGAGCCACTACTCAATACGAAACTTACAATAAAATCCTGATCCTCCTTTGGCATACGCATCAGCACAGGTTGGGAATAATCGCCCTCAACATTGGTGTGACAATGAACACAATGCATCGCCTTAACCCTCAGCACCGAACCGCACGAAGGACATATCTGAGGTAATTGCTTAACTTTCTCCATAGTTTTATTAAATTTTATTTACACAAAGTTAAACATTATTAAACAAAATCCAAAATAAACTCAACAAATAGTACATTTATCCATCTTAATGGCACAAAAAAGAGATTGCCCACCCCTCTGGGATAGGCAATCGCGCTTAATTATCTACAAACTCGACAGAAAATTATTTATTCTGCTGAGCCTTCATCTCCTCATAGAGCTTGTTGTACTTCTCATACTTAGGCATCATACCCTCATCGTCACGAAGACGGAAAGTCAAGATCTTCAAAGTCTCAACAGTAGAGAAGTCCTTTGGATTCAAAGTGTGTGCCTTCTCAAGGTAAGGAACTGACTCGCGATAGATGTTAGTAACCTTCTCCTGATCTGCTTTCCACTCTGCATTGCTCTTATAATCACGCTGGTTAACCTCCTCGTTCAAAGCATCACCCTTAGCGATGTAGAAGAAACCAATGTAGAATGTAGCCAAAGCATCGTTTGGATCGAGAGCAATTACACGCTTGAATGATGTGATACTCTCGTCATAGTTCTTCAAGTTGTAGTAGATACGACCACGACCGAACCACATATCCTTATTCTTTGGATCGCGCTGCAAAGCGTTGTTTACCATCTCAAGCAACTCCTTAGGATCGCTGTTGCTATCGCTTGAAGTATATACGTTGATCAAACCCTCGATGATGCGGTCATTGTTAGGGAACTTAGCAAGACCCTCCATCAAAAGCTGCTTAGCACGCTGCATGTTAGCCTCACGTACAGCTGAATCAGTCTGTCCGTAATATGCGTGGTAGAGGTAGTAGTAGATGTTACCATCCTTATCAGTATAACCATTAGCCAACGCCTTGTTCAAAGCCTCAGCACCCTTAACGAAAGAAGACTTATCGTTAGCACCGTCTACAGTCCACAAATAACCTGCGAAGTAGAGGTAATCGCAATTCTTCTGACCAGCGTATGCAGGGCTCTCCTGAACAGTGAAACCGCAGTTGTACAAATAAGCAGCAGTCTTAAACAGACCTGCATCCATCGCTGCGTTACCACCCTGAGAGTAGTAGTTCTCAACAAACTTCAAAGCCTCAGCGATCTTTGGTGCCTGCTTAGGATCCAACTCATAAGCCTTGTTATAAGAGTTCAAAGCCTCCATAGCCAAATCACCCTCCTTGATATTCTGAGTCAATACCCATGTCACAACCTTACCGCCTGCAACATAAACCTTCATCCAAGGATAAACCAACTCAGTATACTTCTGACCGTTGAGCACTACGCCCTCGTTAGTAGCATCTGGCTTACCGATAGCCAACTGAGCCATAGTCAACTCCATACCTGAGAAGATGTCCTTAGTAGGAGCAACCGCTGCATCGTAGTAAGCCTTACCACGTGCCATCCAAGTAGCAGCCTTAGTAGCCTTCTTAGGATTTGCAACGTCAGCATCAGCCTTCGCAAGCTTTGCAAGAACAGCATCCTTATTCACCTTCTGTGCATTTGCCATTGGTGCCGCCATAACCATTACAGCCAACACCGCGAAAATTAATCTTTTCATAATTAATTTCTGTTTTATAAGTAAACGTTTAATCTATTTAATTTACTGTCTATTCATTTTGCTCACCTGCCGCCTGCTCACCTGCCGCACTCTCAGACTCAACAGCCTTCTGAGGCTCTGCTACTGCACCATCAGCGACAACGGCTACGCCATCTG
>CAYTGT010000207.1:0-3440 GCA_964437405.1 uncultured Alistipes sp. | reverse complement strand
TAGTTCATTTTATCGGAATCATATACTTCATTTTATTTCTTGTCATGCCACAGAGGACTGTAAGCCCAATGATTGGCATATTCTACAATCGTTTTGACGTAAGCTACTCCAACCCTCGCTTACGCTCGGTGGAGTGACGTGCTGAATATGCCTTGTTATATTCTTTAGCAAAACCTAAAACTCAATCTTGAATTTTAAATTTCACCCGTTACGGGTATTTCGGCCGAGAGCAAGACTGAAGAGCAACATAATCTCAAACACGCTCTATCCATTTTTTAGTTTTTTTCTACACTTTTTTACTATTTATTTTATTTGTGTCACAAGTTGACACTCAGCAGTTGTTACTTTGCACCAAGAAACAAAGATAAATTAAAAACACTATGTTATTTGCAATTTTAGTTTTTATAGGATTAGGTGCCGATATTATCTGCTACATACTCGGCTACGACAAGAATTGGTAACGAAATTATGAATCTTAAAACCGAAAACATTATGGGAATTGCGTACAAGGTTAAATGCAAGCACTGCGGCGCAGAGTTTGCTTACAGTCAAGATCAGACATTTGGTATGATGCCACGTTGCGTAGGTTGCGAAAGCTATGTCGAAACTGAATCTCCGATTCGTTGCCCAGCGTGCAATCGCAGACTAAACGCCACACAAGAGGAGTTCAACGAGCAAGTGCAGACAGTGATGATGTGGGACTAAAGATCTGCGCTAAGTTTTTGACCGAAGGGTTGTGACCACGCAAAATGCATGTGGTAATCTGCATCAAAATAGACTGAGAAGTGAAAAAAATCGGTCTAAGATGTCGGAAATCACAAAAAAGTTATTAACTTTGGATAAATATTACTTTATATCAGAAGATAATTTATGGTAACACTGAAAGTAGGGGACTTAGCGCCTGATTTTACATCTCGCACAGAGAAGGGTGAGCAATTTTCGCTCGCCGACATGAAAGGGCAGCCTACAATATTATACTTCTACCCAAAAGACAACACTTCGGGTTGTACGCTTGAGGCAAAGAGTCTGCGCGATGGCAAGGAGGAGTTGGCAAAAAGAGGTTACAGAATTGTAGGAGTAAGCCCCGACAGCGAAAAGTCACACCAAAACTTCTGCGCAAAGCATGAGCTTAACTTCACGCTTCTATCGGACCAAGACCACTCGGTATGTGAAGCCTTCGGAGTATGGGCCGAGAAGTCGATGTACGGCAGAAAATATATGGGCGTGGTGCGAACTACATTCATAATTGATGAAAACGGTGTTATCACACACATCTTCAACAAGGTAAAGACAGCTGAGCACTATCAGCAAATTATTAACGAATTAGATAAAAAATAGATATGGCAGAGAAAGTACAAGTTAATCCCGACAAGCTCAAGGTTCTGAGCGCGGTGATGGATAAAATCGAAAAGGATTTCGGCAAGGGTTCGATCATGAGAATGAGCAGCGAGGCTGTGACTGACGTTCCCGTTATTCCGACAGGTTCAATCACATTGGACGTAGCATTGGGCGTAGGTGGTTATCCAAAGGGTCGTGTAATCGAGATCTATGGTCCTGAGTCTTCAGGTAAGACCACACTTGCTATCCACGCTATCGCCGAAGCACAGAAGGCAGGCGGTATCGCAGCATTTATTGATGCCGAGCACGCATTCGACAGCTTCTATGCGCAAAAGTTGGGTGTAGATGTCGACAACCTCTTGATTTCGCAGCCAGATAATGGCGAGCAGGCTTTGGAGATCGCAGATTCGCTGATCCGCTCAAGCGCCATCGACATCATCGTAATCGACTCTGTTGCAGCGCTTACACCTAAGGCCGAGATCGAGGGCGAGATGGGTGATTCAAAGATGGGTCTTCAGGCTCGTTTGATGTCGCAAGCCTTGAGAAAGCTCACTGCAAGTATCTCTAAGACTAAGACAGTCTGCATCTTTATCAACCAGTTGCGTGATAAGATCGGTGTGATATATGGCAATCCTGAGACTACAACAGGAGGTAATGCGTTGAAGTTCTATTCGAGTGTTCGCATCGACATCCGCCGCGCATCGATCATCAAGGATGGCGAGGAGCAGTTGGGTACACGCACTAAGGTGAAGGTTGTTAAGAACAAGGTTGCACCTCCATTCAAGCGTGCTGAGTTCGACATCATGTTCGGAGAGGGAATCTCGAAGATTGGAGAGATTGTTGATTTGGGCGTAGATTACGGTATTATCAAGAAATCTGGTTCTTGGTTCTCTTACGGAGAGCAGAAGATCGGCCAGGGTCGCGACTCGGTGAAGGAGTTGTTGACAAATAATGAAGAGTTGCGTAACGAAATCGAAGCAAAGTTACGCGAGGCAATGACAGCTAAAAAAGAATAGCTTATGAATTACACTGCAGAGGATGAGAAACTTATAGAGATAAAATGGAATGAATTGATGGAGTCTTGCAAGAAAATTTGCAAGAATGAAGAAGATCGAAACTTCATCAAAAGAGCATTCTTCCTCGCAAAAGAGGCACATCAGGGAGTAAGGCGCCGTTCAGGAGAGCCTTACTTCCTGCATCCTATTGCAGTGGCCAAGATAGTGGTGGATGAGATCGGGCTGGGCGTCAAATCGGTGGTGGCGGCATTACTACACGATGTGGTCGAGGATACCGACTATACTGTCGAAGATATGGAGCATATCTTTGGTCATAAGATCGCCACGATGGTCGATGGATTGACCAAGATGTCGGGAGTGTTTAACGCCGACACATCGAAGCAGGCGGAGTATTTCCGCAAGGTATTGCTCACACTCTCGGATGATGTGAGAGTGATTCTAATTAAGATCGCCGACCGATTGCACAACATGCGAACGTTGGGCGCAATGCCCCAAAACAAGCAGGTCAAGATCACAGGCGAGACAATATATCTCTTCGCTCCATTGGCATACAGACTCGGACTCTACGCAATCAAGACCGAGTTGGAGGATCTCTGTATGAAATACCGTTTCCCAAAGGAGTATGAGGAGATCACACGACAAATCAACGAGACATCGGCCGCTCGCGAGGAGTATATCAGAAAGTTCAACGCTCCGATAATCGAGGCTCTTGATCGCAACGGTATTAAATACGAGATCTCAGGGCGCATAAAGAGTGTCTACTCGATTTGGACCAAGATGGTGAGAAAACAGATCCCATTCTCGGAAATTTACGATCTATTCGCCATCCGCATAGTATTCCAACCGCTGGAATTTCCTTCTGAAAAGACTCAATGTTGGCAGGTTTATTCTTCAATCACAGATATTTACACACCAAAGCCAGATCGCCTGCGAGACTGGATCAGCATCCCAAAGGCAAATGGTTATGAGGCATTGCACTCTACGGTGATGGGGCCTGATGGTATTTGGGTCGAGGTGCAGATCCGTACCCAGCGCATGGAGGATATTGCCGAGCGCGGTTTTGCAGCACATTGGAAATATAAGCAC
>CAYTGT010000206.1:0-3444 GCA_964437405.1 uncultured Alistipes sp. | reverse complement strand
CTTTTTTTGCTTTGGCGGAAAATAAATCTCCGTCAAATTGCGTTTTATAGGGAATAAACTATATTTCTGATGAAGGGATTTTTTAAACATATCTTTCTTTCACTCTGTGCGACTCTCTGGGTTGCTATGGCATGGGCTGACGGAGCTGTCACCTTCGAGGTCAATACCCCACTGATAGTCTCTACGGGCGAGATGTTCCGCGTAGAGTTTATCTTGACCAACGGCAAACCCGATAGCGACTCATTTGTGGCGCCTGACTTCGCAGGATTAGACATTTTGGCAGGCCCTACCACTTCTCAGGCTCACTCTTACCAGAACATCAATGGTGTGGCAAGTAAGAGCAGCACTTTCACCATCACATACGTGGTGACGGCGCAGAAGGCTGGTAATCTGACCATCGGACAAGCATCGGTTAAGGTAGACAACAAGAACTACACTACCAAAGCCACCCCTATCGAGGTTGTGGAGCAGAGCCGCAAGCAAGAGCAGGAGGCTGCCGCCCAGCAAGGCAATGCAGTGCAGAATCAGATTGCGCAAGATGACATCTTGTTGCGACTCAACCTTTCACGCACATCGGTCTATAAGGGCGAACCACTGAGAGCTTCGCTGACGCTCTACACACGTGCAGGCATCGCAGGGTTTGAGGATGTGAAACTCCCTTCGTTCAACGGTTTCTGGTCACAGGAGCTACCTACGGATAACTACCAAGCCAAGCGAGAGACGCTCGATGGTAAGGTCTACGATTCACAAATTATCAAGGAGTGGTTGCTCTACCCTCAGCAGAGCGGGACACTCTCGATCGAGTCGGCCGATATCACCGCTGTGGTACAGGTCGTGATGCGCACAAACCGCAACTTCGACCCATTCTTCGGTGGCGGAGCTGAGGTCTACAACGTCAAACGCCAACTCTCGACAGGCAAGATCAACATCTCGGTAAAGGATCTCCCTGCGGGTGCTCCAGCTTCGTTCAACGGTGCTGTGGGCAAGTTCTCAATGAGCGCTACCCCACCTGCTTCGCAACTTAAAGCAAACTCGGCAGCAACCTATACGGTAAAAATTTCGGGTACGGGAAATCTCACATTCCTCCAGACCCCAACACTCACCCTACCTTCATCGTTTGAGCTATATAACGTGCGCCAGACTGAGGCTATACAGACCTCTGTGAATGGCACATCGGGATACCGTCAATTCGAGTATCCATTTATCGCTCGCGCCGAAGGTGAGTACAACATCAACCCTATTCAGTTTACATTCTTCGACCCTGAGAAGGAGGGTTATGTTACGCTGAGCACCGACTCGCTGAAAATCAATGTCGAGCCAGACGGTACGGCTGGTGCAGCTACACCTCAGCAGATTATTACAGGAACTACAAAGGAGGGCGTACGTCAGCTCGGTAGCGACATCCGCTTCATCAAATTGGGCAAGCCATCATTGAGCGCTTCTGTTACGCCGCTGATGCTAAGCTCGACTTACTTCCTGATCGTGGCGTTAATCGTTGTGCTGTTTGTGGCGGCCTACCTGCTTTTGAAGAAGCAGATCCGCGACAGCAAAAACACAGTTCTGCTGCGTAACCGCCGAGCTAATAAGGTTGCCGTTCAGCGCTTCCGCATGGCCGAAAAGTATATGCGTGAGATGAATCGCCACGCCTTTTATGAGGAGATGCTTCGTGCCTTGTGGGGTTACATGAGCGACAAACTCAATATCCCTGTTGCCAACCTCACCAAAGAGAGCATCCGCGAGGAACTTCAACGCCGAGGTTGTCCACAACAAGAAGCCAAGCAATTCACCGAGATCATCACTCGCTGCGATGAGGCTCAATACTCGCCTGCCGAGTGGGTGCAGATGAACGATGTATATGCCGAGGGCGTGAGAATCATCTCTCGCATCGAGCAGATTATTAAACGATAAGCCTTATGAAACGATATACAATTTTCTTTATATCACTTCTGCTGAGCTGTGTGACATTTGCCCAGCCACAAGAGCAACAGACTGTCGAGCCGAACAACACTACTGTAGAGCAAGCCGCAGAGCCTACAGCCACAACCCCACAGACTCAAGCCGACACCTCGGCTGAGGCGCTTTGGGCACAAGCTAACGAGGCTTACAACAACGCAGCATTTACCGAGGCCGAGAAGGCATACCGAGCGATCATTGAGCAGGGGTTGCACTCTGCCAAATTATACTACAACCTTGCCAACACTCTCTTCAAACAAGAGAAGTTGGGCGAGGCGATACTCTACTACAACAAGGCGTTGCGTTTAGCTCCTGCTGACGAGGATATCCGCCACAATTTAGAGTATGCCGAGCAGTCGACCAAAGATAGCATCGAGCAGATCCCTGAATTTTTCCTCACCACATGGGTTAAATCTGCACGCAGTATCCTAAGCAGCGATGGCTGGACTATTTTGTCGCTCATCATATTGTTTATCACACTCACGGCCGCGCTATTTTATCTACTCGCTCAGCGACTCGCAACCCGTAAAGTGGGATTTTACACGATGGCTTTGGGCGCAATATTGTTTCTCGTGGCAACAATTTTTGCATACCACGAACGCCAATCAATCATCAACCACAACGAGGCTATCGTGATGAGTAGTGCTGTCTCGGTCAAGAGCTCGCCCGACCGCGCCGCCACAGAGCTTTTCGTATTGCACGAAGGCACAAAACTCTCCATCGGTGAGAGAATGAGCGGATGGGTCGAGGTACGAATCGCCGATGGCCGCAAGGGTTGGATCGAAACTTCACGCATATCCGAGATCTAACCTAACGAATTTTATCAATCGAGGAAGCGGAGTTTAATAACGGAGGAGACTATTAACAATGTCGAAATTATTGCAAGATGCCGTAGCGGAATTTGCCAAATTGCCAGGTGTAGGTCGCCGTACCGCACTCCGTTTGGCTATGCACCTGCTGAAGATGGACGGCGAGGAGGTCGAGCAGATGATGCAGACCATCAGCCGCTATCGCCGCGAGATCCGCTACTGCAAGCGTTGCAACAACCTCTCCGACACCGATATATGTCCAATTTGCAGCAATCCCGACCGCGACCATACCACAATCTGCGTGGTGGAGCAGGTGGGAGATCTGATGTCGATCGAGAACACACGTCAATATCGCGGAATGTACCACGTCTTGGGCGGAGTGATCTCGCCGATGCAGGGCATTGGCCCATCGGATCTGAAGATCGACCTGCTGATTGAGAAGATCAAGCAGGGAGGCATACAAGAGGTAATCCTCGCCATATCGACTTCGGTGGAGGGCGAGACCACGCTATTCTATATCATGAATCGACTAAAACAATACCCCGAAGTGAGGGTAACAACCATCGCACGAGGCATCGGCTTCGGCGATGAGTTGGAGTATGTCGATGAGCTCACCATCACTCACGCAATGATGAACCGCCGTGAGGTGGAGTAGATTCATTAAGAAGGAGAGGAGGGAGAG
>CAYTGT010000205.1:0-3451 GCA_964437405.1 uncultured Alistipes sp. | reverse complement strand
CTTGGGAGGGTGTTGACATCGCATCTCAGGGTAAGGAGCTCTTCCGCAAGGAGATCCTCGAGTGCAAGACTATCCTTTGGAATGGTCCTGTAGGCGTATTCGAGATCGACAAGTTCGCAACAGGTTCTAAGGCTGTAGCAGAGGCTATCGCTGAGGCTACTGAGCAGGGTGCATTCTCACTCATCGGTGGTGGTGACTCTGTAGCTTGTATCAACAAGTTTGGTTTGGCTCAGAAGGTATCTTACGTTTCGACAGGTGGTGGTGCACTGCTTGAGTACATGGAGGGTAAGGAGTTGCCAGGTGTAGCTGCAATCCGCAAGTAAAAAGTATTTAATGCGAAGAATATCCATAATTCTTTCAACAGATAAGAAGACAATAGAATGGATTTAGTAATAGATGTAGCATTAATAGTTTTTGCGATAATTTTTGTTGTAGTATTAATAAAGTCTATTATAAGAGCGGGACATAATACGCCTACATGGACAGGAATAATTATTAGCGCATTACTTGGAATGCTTGCTTTTTATCTAATTCTATGCTTCTTTGGATGGATGGGAGAAGAAAGGGAATAAATAAAATTCATAATTTTGAATTTTGAATCTTGAATTTTGAATTTTAAGGGTCGAGTCCGCTCGGCCCTTGTTTTAATTTTTCGGAATTATATAGATTAATGTTGTAAACGGTTCGGTTGAGTGGCGCACTTATGAGAGGTGTTTTATGTAGCCGTGTTATCCTCTCTAAAGAAGAATGTTGTTAAGATTTTGTTGTGCGTCAGCCTTGATCTCGGCCGAAGCATTTTTGGAATTAGGACGGGGAATTGAATTTCCGCCCGAAAACGGAGACCTTTTGATTGCTTCAAAAGTGCCGTTAGGCATTCGTTTTAGGAAATTCAATTGCGTGGCCCCAAAAATGATTCACCGAGCGGTTTTGGCGCCACACTTTTGGCGGCAAAAGGTGGCGAAAACGAATGTTTAGGAGCGTAATAAAACCGCAGAGGGGACAGGAGATGGAAAAATATTGTAGAGAAGCCAATCATCGGCCGATAAATCATCCTCTGTGGCATGACACGAAATAAAACTACGACACTAAAGTATATAATTCTGTTAATTTTTAGAGGAAGTAATTTTATATTATGAGAAAGTTTATTTTAACCATTTCAACCGTTGCACTTATGGCAAGTTGTAATCAGGAGGCGGCAAAGCCAGCCATTGATCGTGTCAATTTCGATGAGAGTGTGGCACTAAACGAGGACTTCTATCAGTACGCCACAGGCGGCTGGCAGAAGGCAAACCCTATGAAACCAGAGTTTTCACGTTATGGTGTTTTTGACGTGATGCGCGAGAACAACGAGATACGACTCAACGACCTCTTCTCGGCGATGACTAAGACCAAAGCTGAGGCAGGTTCGGTGGAGCAGAAGATTTCCGATCTCTACACTATGGGATTGGACTCTGTACGCTTGAACAAAGAGGGCGTAGCCCCTCTGAAGGCCGATTTGGATCAGTTGATGCAGATCAGCGAATTGGAGCACGTATCATACGCTGCGGCACGCATCCACAAGGCAGCAGGCAGTCCTCTCTTTAGCATGGGTGTGGGTGCCGACCTGCTGAACAGTAATATCAATACCCTCTACGCAGGCCAATCGGGTTTGGGTATGGGCAACCGCGACTACTATCTCGATGAGGAGAATGCCGAGAAGCGCAAGGGTTATGTAGAGTGGCTGACTAAGGCCTTCACAATCTGCGGCTTCAACAATGCTGTAGCTTCTGCCGAGGCGGTATTGGCTTTTGAGACCAAGATGGCTAAGTCGTTCCGCACCAATGTGCAGTTGCGCGATGTTGAGGCAGGTTACAACCCTATGTCGAAGGCCGACTTCGTGAAGCGTTACGATGCTATTGATTGGGCTACATACTTCAAGGAGATGGGTATCGGCGATTTCGAGCAGTTGATCGTGGGCGAACCAGAGGTGCTTGACACAGTAAACGGCCTTTTAAAGAGCGAGCCATTACAGACTGTGAAGCTCTACCTCGCAGCTAACGTCATTGCCAGCGCAGCTGACTTCTTGAGCGATGATATCTCTTCGGCTAAGTTTGAGTTCTTCGGCCGTCAGATGTCGGGTCAGCAGCAACAGCGTCCACGTTGGAAGCGTGCTATGGCAGTACCTAACAGCGTTTTGGGTGAGGCTGTGGGCGAGATCTATGTTAAAAAGTATTTCCCTGAGAGCGACAAGGAGCGCATGATCAAGATCGTGAAGAACTTGCAGGTGGCTTTGGGCGAGCATATCGACAACTTGGCGTGGATGTCTAAGGAGACTAAGGCTAAGGCTCGCGAGAAGTTGGCAACCTTCACCGTGAAGATCGGCTACCCCGACAAGTGGAAGGATTACTCTTCGTTGCAGATCAGCTCTGCTTACTCATATTGGGAGAATATCAAGCGTGCAAACATCTGGTATACAGAGGATAATATCAACCGTCTGGGTAAGGAGGTAGATCGTGACGAGTGGCACATGACTCCACAGTATGTCAACGCATACTACAATCCTACAACCAACGAGATCTGCTTCCCTGCGGCTATCCTCCAGCCTCCATTCTTCAACTCTGCGGCAGACGATGCTGTGAACTATGGTGCTATCGGCGTGGTTATCGGCCACGAGATGACTCACGGTTTCGATGATCAGGGTCGTCAGTTCGACAAGGATGGTAACATGAAGAATTGGTGGACAGAGGCCGATGCTGAGGCATTCAAGCAGCGTACCGACATCTTGGTTGAGCAGTTCAATAAGGTCGAGGTGTTGCCAGCCAAGGGCGACCAGCCAGCTATCATGGCCGATGGTAAGTTCTCGCTCGGTGAGAACATTGCCGATCAGGGTGGTTTACGTGTAGCCTACACCGCTCTGCACAACTCATTCAAGGAGTCAGGCGAGCCAGAGGCGATTGACGGCTTCACAGCCGATCAGCGTTTCTACCTCTCTTACGCCACTATTTGGGGTCAGAACATTCGTGATGAGGAGATTGCACGCTTGACAAAGAGTGATGTTCACTCATTGGGCCGCAACCGCGTGAACGTAACATTGCGCAATATCGACACCTTCCATAAGGCATTCGGTATCACCGAGGGTAAGATGTTCTTGCCAGAGAGTGAGCGAGTGATCATTTGGTAATTCAAAATGCAAGATTCAAAATTCAAAATTGCACCCGTAACGGGTGTTTTATGAGTGGGAAAGTAATTTTGCTGATGATTGCCTTTAGAAAGAGTTGCACGGCTATATAAAACAGGTCTTAGACCTGCGTCACTCCACCGCAGGCGTAACGCCTGACTTATGAGTGGGAAAGTAATTTTGCTGATGACTGCCTTTAGAAAGAGTTGCACGGCAATATAAAACACCTCTTAGAGGTGCGTCACTCCACCGAAAGTCTTTAGACTTGAGGATTGGAGTCTCTAAAGGAGAAAA
>CAYTGT010000204.1:0-3456 GCA_964437405.1 uncultured Alistipes sp. | reverse complement strand
CATCCGATGATTGGCATCTCTATACTGTATTTTGTCGTTAGAGACTCCAATCCTCACCTATTTATAGGCTCGGTGGAGTGACGCAGGTCTAAAACCTGTTTTATATAGCCATGCAAACCTCTCTAAATACGGTCATAAGCAAAACTACTTTCCCACTAATAAATCAGGCGTTACGCCTGCGGTGGAGTGATGCACCTTTACCGCCTGAGACAAATAAATTAACAAAAACCTTAAACCAATATAAACTTATGAAATTTACCTCTTTACCTGAGGCGTATGAGTCGTTTCAGGAGCCATTATTATGCACTTTCGACACGCAGACTGAGGAGCCTGTGGATGTGGAGATTCTCATCATGCGGGCCGATGATAATGCCGAGATCGGTCGCAAGCGTCTGCGAGGAGTCACAACGGGCCAGATCGACATTGCACCTTATCTCCGTGCCGCCGCGCAGCCTACAATGCCCGATGGAATCAGCACCTGCCGCGAGATAGATTGCGGCTCGCAGATCAGAGTCTACCTTGAGTGTGACGGCGTGGTCTCAGAGCGCCGCCGATATATCGCCGCGAAGGTCGATTTGGAGCGTGACTTCCAACCCCTGACCGAACAGATCGAACACCGCACGATGGCCGCCGATGAGTTCGATACGATCAGCTATTTTGCCTACCCCGAAATTGTGGTGGAGTTGCTTGTTGAGGCTTATGGTAAGAGCTACTCCTACCTGAGAGTGAAGCCCGAATCGGGTGGTCAGCGTACGGTAGCCATCACAGCCTTGCCGTTTGACGAGGTGCCCGATGAACTAAAAGTGAGCGTGATGGTCGATGGCACGGTGGAGAAGATCTACAATTACGAGATCAAATCCAACCTCAAGGGTGCACGCCGTTTGGCTTGGCTGAATCAATACTTAGCTCCCGAAATCTACACCTTCCCGCTACGTAAGAGCGCCTTGACGGAGACCACGCGAAAGCATATGGCCACCATCTGGGGCAAGGAGGCGGCGAGTGTGGAGCATTATGGCGAGTTGAAGCTCATCTCGGCATACGAGCCTGAGGCGCAGATCGAGGCGTTGGGCGAGATACTCTCCTCACCGATGGTATGGCTGATTAGGGGGTGCACGCCTCAACGCATAGAACTCAAAGCGGAGCGAGTGCTCTCGGTGCCTTGTGGACAGATGGGGATAATCGAAGTTGATATCTGTGCCGCGCAGGAGGGCGAGAAGTTATGATTAGGTTGCTAATTGACGGTCAGAGGGTAGACCTCAGTGCGGATTATAAATTGCCGAAGGAGTGCTTGAGCATTGATTTGGATCGACAAGGCGACCTCGCGGCAATACGCAAGGGGCGAAGCGTGGAGTTGGAGATCCCCTCATCGAGAGTTAATGATCGACTACTCTGCTACCCTTCGGATGCCAAAGCCGCAGAGCGATTCAATGAGAGTTATCACGAGGCGCAGATCGAAGTTGACGGCACTACGCTGATGCGTGGCGTGGTGCATTTGGTGAAGTGCTCAGCGGGCATGAGGGGCGCGAAGAGTTATCGAGTCCGCATCTATCAAGGGGGTGATGATTGGGTTGAGTCGTTAGCTCGCCGCAGCCTCGATCAGACTGAGTTGGAGTATGGCATAACATTCGATGGCGAGGCTGTTGAGCGCAGTTGGAGCGAGGATGTGGCGGTGAGGTTTCTGCCTATAAATTACGATTCGTATGCTCAGTCTGAGGCGCGGGATCTGCTACTCGCTCCGCAACACATCATGACGTTGGACAACTATTATCCTTTCCTCTCGGTTGAGAAATTCGTAAGGGCGATGTTTGCTCAGGCTGGGTATGAGGTTGAGAGCCGATTCTTTGAAAGCGAGGAGTTCGGGCGACTGATGATGAGCGGAAAATATGCTACGATGGAGGAGTCGAAGCAGGATCGTCTGGCTGCTTACACAGGTTTCGAGGCGGGCAGGTCGGAGAGTGCTATGGGCGTGGCCAACTCGATAGGCAGAGTGTGGATTTCGGCACTCGTTCTGCAAAACTCGGCTGGAAACTTTGTCAACACAACCGATGGCGAGGGGCTCTACAACAGTGGCGGAGTGTTGACAATATCGGATGACGAGGGATTGGTCTACTACCCGAAGAGCACGCAGATGGTCGGCTTTGAGTATGAGTTGCATTACAGAACCGAATTTGAGGTGCTCTCGCGTGAGCGTTTGCAGGGTTTCGACTCGATCTACTTGGGTCCAGGGGCAGATTTTAGGTTCGAGCTGAAGAATCCGCTGAAGGATTGGCGCGAGGAGTTGCGATCAAACTCAACTTATGATTGTTGCATCTTTGACTTTGAGCCTGGGCAGGTATTTCGTCTGATCTACACCGAAGGCTCGACACAAACTCGCATAGCGGAGTTTTCGAGTCGAATTGAGAGTATTACTACGCCTTTCATGTCGGGAGATTACTCCATTTCGTTGCAGATTATGAGTGAGGACGGCACGTATCTCCCTTATACGGGCGATTGGGCTATGTATGAGGCTTTTGCGGCGATCAATAACCAGATCGAGGTGGCTTTGACATTGCGCACCCCTGCCGAACAGATCACACCTTCTACGGGAAAGAGTTTCAATCAGATCTACATCTATGGTGCGGCCGAGGGGCAACGCCTCACACTCTTGGAGGGTTGTCGACTCAGGAGCATATTCTCGCCAACGCCAACATTAGGAACTTCACTGAGCTTACAGGATGTGACACCGAAAGATGTTACGCAATTAGAGCTTTTGGAGGCGTTGCAGCAGATGTTTAACCTGAGATTTATCACCTCCGAAGCCGAGCGCCGAGTCTACATCGAGCCACTTAGCGAGATGATAGGTTCTCAGGTGGTGGATTGGCGCGAGCGGGTTGTCTATTCGGATGGCATAGTGATGCGCGACTTGGCCGCAGGGGTGAACCGCGAGAGGCGGTTGGCTTATCGCGCTGAGGTGGATGGCGCTGTCGGCCGATTCAATGAGGAGAGTGAGAGTGACTTGGGAGAGTGGCAATACAATATGAAGAGCTACATCTCCTCATCCGCCCGAAAAGAGCTTCGTAACCCGCTATTCTCGCCTACGCTGACGGCTAAGAGTTATGTGACGACACCTTCGGCTGAGATTATGCAGGTCGGTGATCGCGACTCGGAGAGTCAGAACTTTTCGATGCGCATCGTAAGCTATCGGGGTTTGGTGAGCCTGCCATCGGGGGAGTGTTGGGGCTATCCCTCTTATGCCGAGAGTTACCCTTATGCGGCATTTCATGGTGGCGAGGAGTTTACACTATGCTTCGAGGATCGAGATGGAGCCGAGGGGTTACACCGCTACTATGATGCCGAGTGGAGGGAGCAAGATGAGAGTTTTGCGGTGGAGCTATCGGTGAAAATTCTGCCCCATGAGTTGGAGCGGCTGAGAGATGCGGCTGAGGCAAGCAAAACATTTGGCTCGCTATATCTACT
>CAYTGT010000203.1:0-3503 GCA_964437405.1 uncultured Alistipes sp. | reverse complement strand
GTTACTAAGACAGTGGGGCGGTGCTCGCTCAATGTCGAATACCTCCGAGGACCTCTTTTTTTTTACCCCATTTTTGTGCGGTCGACAAACATGTTGCCGCCCCCAAGAACACTCGACCCGCAAGGGCATACAAATAACAACACACCGAGGGATTTTCCACACAGGAGAGTCTCTTTTTTTTGTGCCGTTAAGCCCAATTCTCACATTATGATAAAAAATCACCCGAGGTTCTGCAACATTGATATTGTTGTTGTACGCCTCGGGTGGTTTTTATTTGCTTAGGGTGGGAGATTAGAGCTTAAACTTGTAGTCGATGCCGATTACGTGAGCTATGCCTTTCTCCTGTCGCCAATCTTTCAAATCGCCCTTATTATTCTTATAACGTGCCTCATAAGATGTGTTGAAGTGGCACATATAATAGAAGTCCATACGATTATAGTTGTTAATCTTGAACTCAGTACCTACGGCCACGCGGATACGGTTGATGTAGTTATCGTACTTTGAGCCGCTATCCTTCCATGCAGCGCCGCTGTTTGGATTCTTATAGTTCTGCACAGGCTTCAACGCATTGAGCGTATTATACAACTCGCCGAATACATAAGGCTCCCAGCGTGAATTACGCAGGTCATAGGCCACCTTCAAGCGTGAGCGCAACGAGATAAATGGATCGGCGTGCTCATACTTGATAACATCATCTGTTCGGAAGTTAAAGCGTACTCGCTCGCGCAAAGAGAGCTTCACCTGGCCAAAGCGCACGCTACCTGTCACATCGACATTCATACGATGCTGGTTGAGCCAGCTTTTAGTCTCCTTCACATATTCGTTATCCATATCGTCCACCAAAGTCTCGCTGTCGATCTGTCGTTCGTTGACAAAACTATAATCTACGCCAAACTTAAGGAACTTCCATGGTTTATAACCCAAGCCAACCGAGGTGACAAACTTATCGACCTGGCCAAAGGTATCCTTCAAACGCACCTGTTCGCTAACCTCCAAGCTCAGTTTCTTATCGATAAGTGGTATCTCAATGGCGGCACGCAGACGAGCCTGCACATCATCGCCCTTATCTATTTTATTAATATTGTCGCGTGTTGGAGGCAAATCGGGATTCCACTGCGCCACAGCCACGCTGCAACTCAGCAACGCCGCAAGCGCAAATAAATAACGTAACTTTTTCATATTTTCAGTTAAAATTATGTGACTTCTTTTGGGCAGTTCTGATAAACACTCTATATAAACTGATTAGGTTTCGAGATGTGGTCTACGGTGTTCTGCTCACCATGTCCCAATTCGTAATAGACCTTCACAAACGCCACATCGCGCAAGAAGTCCACGTGACCCACTTCAACCTTATTAATCTTGAGGCCGAGACGCTCCTCCAAGTCGGCGATCATCTCCTCGCGGTGCTCAGGGGTGATAAGGTTTATCTTCTCATAGATGACCAACTTAGCAGAGGTATGCTTCAACAGCAAAGCGCCCTCCATTGCCCAGATCAAAAGGATGATCAAGGCGTTCGACACGATCAACTCGACATAGCTGATATTGAGCGCCAAACCATTGATGACCGATACGGCGATGATGATAAACAGATAGGTCATCTCGCGGATCGGCACCGTCTCGGTTCGATAACGTATCACGCCAAAGATGGCAAACAGACCCAACGTCAAACCGATTTGCAGGTTCACATTCTCCATCAAGAAGATCAGCAGGAACATCGCCGAGCCAAAGAGCATATAGGTCAGCACATAATCCTTGCGCTGGCTTTTACGGTAGTAGCAGTAACGTACTATAATCCATGAAACCAACAGGTTGAATGCAAAGCGCATGAGCAGGTGCAACAGACTCTGCGTGTCGCACAATGGCACACCCAAAAAACTAATTTGGTTGGTAATTTCGTAGCCAAACTCTTCGGCTATCGAGGGATCAAATTCCAAAAAATCTTGAAACATCGTTTATAAGTTTTGTTGTAGGTTAATAGTCTTTTCAATCATTCTGATCTTACGCTTGAAGCGGTTGGCCTTCACCGTATTATTCGACAGAGCCGTACCCAAGCAATACTTGCTGACCTTGAAACGCTTGACTCTCAGGTCGAGCAGAATCTGCTTCATCGGCGAGTAGCACAGACCATCTTGCTTTAGCTCCACAATCACCAAATCCTTGATTCCTGTTGGATCAGAATCGGCCTCACGTTTGTTGGTAAAACGCAGATTTAGGTCAATGGTAAGGCGCTCGGTGTGAGTATGGTTGACCAGTGTGATACGCTCAAATTCGGTCGTCAACGCAGGCGACAGACGCTCCACCGCATAGTTGGCACGCTCGCCCAAGAATGCAGCAGCCTCTTCATGTTGGGTCACGGTGTAGAATGCCTCCTGAGGGATTTTGATACGTTTCTTTTTGGTGCGGCCGCGATTGGTCTTGTTCTTCACCTCGATGAAGGTAATACCCGACTCAACATACGTGCGGGTGCGCACCTTCTGGCGAGTGAGCTTTTGGTTGTGATGCACAACGTACATCTCCAAATCCTCGGTATCGTAGTATAGAGTAGAGTATCGGCAAGCTCTGACATCGCCAATGACCTGCACCGAATAGTCATTTATCGAACGCTTGAGAAGCTCCATGCAGGTCTGAAGACTCATCACATACTTCGTGTCAACGCGATTCATCAACTTGATTGATGACATCTCGTCAAGCGTGATGGTCGGCATCTGTTGCCAGACAGGAAGCTGATTAAGTTGCTCGAAAGTCATTTCGGGATGCTTTTGCTTTAAATTGAAGTTGCGGTCTATGGATTTTCGTCAAAGGCGTACTCAAAGATCTTGACCGAATACAGCTTGCCGTTGGGCAGATAGTTGTACTGCTTGTGCTTTGTACCGTCATCGTTGTACTCATACTTGCGAATACGCTCAGGCTTGTTACGGTCGTTGTAGATCACCTCCTTGATCACTTTGTCAGTCACAGGATCATACTCGCAGGTCACACGCTCGACCTGCCCAAACTGATTGTACTCGATCTCCTCGATCTTACGGCCCTTCTCATCGTAAACGGTCAAGTGGTCTAACCAGCGGCTCTTTTTGCTGGCATCGGTATTCCACTCCTTGACGGTCAGATTCTTACGCTTAGCACGTTTGGCTAATGTTTCGGGGCTCAAGGCTTGAGCCATAAGACCTTGCGCAAAAAAGATGGCTATGGCTACAAGCAATAGTCGTTTCATAATAAGTTGTGTTTTAGGTTTTCGTTTGTTTTTCAGCCGCTCCTCCACCCGAAGCGACAATCTTTTACAAAGATAGCAATTTTTTGTTTATACAAAACACTTTTATTAAAATATTTCGGTTTGTGGGTAATGAGATTATTAAAAACGGGACTGACGCGCACGATAATTTAGAAAGTCATGCCACAGAGGGCTGTAAGCCCGATGATTGGCATCTCTGCACTATAATTCAAAATTCAAGATCACTACTGTCCACTAAAAATTGTGGACGATTAAAAATTAAATAAACTTGGTT
>CAYTGT010000202.1:0-3533 GCA_964437405.1 uncultured Alistipes sp. | reverse complement strand
GCAGACAGGCTGGTCACCGTAAGGCGATGTTGTCAAACATGGCGTCATCACTCATTCTGCACAAGCGTATTGAGACTACTGTTGCGAAGGCAAAGGCAGTACAGCAGTTCGTTGAGCCACTCGTAACAAAGTCAAAGGAGGATACTACTCACTCACGCCGTGTAGTTTTCTCATACCTCAAGCAGAAGGAGGCCGTTACAGAGTTGTTCCGCGCTATCGCTCCAAAGATTGCAGAGCGTCCAGGAGGTTATACACGTATCCTTAAGACAGGTTTTCGTCTTGGAGACGCTGCAGATATGTGTATCATCGAGTTCGTTGACTTCAACGAGGTATACACTCTCGGTACAACTGTAGCAGTAGCTGCAACAGAGGAGGCTAAGCCAAAGACTCGCCGTTCACGTGCGAAGAAGTCAGATTCAGCAGATGCTGGTCAGAAGAAGGCTGCAACAAAGGCTCCAAAGGCAACAGCAGCAAAGGCAAAGGCAGCTCCAGTAGCGAAGAAGACAAACGTAGGTAAGAAGATGTAATTTTACATTATATTACTGCAGACCCGCTCCCCCATCGGAGCGGGTTTTTTTGTTCTCCATGGGGAGAAGGGCTCGGAATAGTTGAATTGAACGAGGTATAGATGAGTAGATAAAAGTTCCCAGAGCTTTTTGCCGAACCTCTACAAAAAGCAAATAGGGTTATTGGGCTTGTCCCTGTTTGAGGGATAAATTTTGTGTTTTTCGATCATTAAGCCCTTATTTTAAATAATTAACATATTAAACTAAACACCCTTCGCAGAGGTATGTAGCTCTACTCTGCGAAGGGTGAAATAATACTAATTGAAGACGTAATGTGCTAAAGTTGTCAAACTTAGATGATATACGCCCTTTTACACCTATTTCGTTAAATATACAATCATGAAATGACTTAATAAGTTAGAATAAAATTTTTGGGGTCACCTTCAAGTTTGTGTAGCGTTTATATATACACGTAACGCATCTACATTATCTCACTACAAGATTCACCTTGTTTGTGGTAGGGATTACCTCATAGGTGTAACCATCGGGGATTGAGGCGGTGATGTTGAACTCGCCACCCTCGCAACTCCACTCGATCTGGATCTTATCCTCGCCCACAGGGAACGAAGCTTTGCACTGCTTCAGGCCGCTCTCGATGAATCGGAAGTAGATCTTCTTCTCGACAGGTGCTACATCGTAGATTCCCACCACATCACGCTTCAAAACGTGAGCGATGTGTGATGCAAAACCATGATTACAGCTCGCGTGTGGAGTCATATTCTCCCACAATGTACCTGTGCGCTCGGCCATAATCATATACTCATCAATACACTCGCCGAGAATCTGCGCTGAGAGCTTCTCGCGTGAGAGCAACTCCAGACGCAAGTAGTTGCCTATAAATGCGTTGGCAGGGTGTACGTGTGCAAACTCGTTGTTTGTCTTACGCACAGGGCCAAACTTATCGCGCAACTTCGCCCACAACTCAGGGTGCGACTTTGGCGATACGGTATTGAAATGGAATGCGTAATACTGACATGTCTCGGTGATATTCTCGGTTAGCTCCAACTTGCCTGTGCGCTTGTTGCGGATGGCGTTGTCGATAAAGAACTCGCCGTTGTATGATTGGCGGATAATCTCGGCACGCATCTTATCAGCCTGCTCGGCCAGCGCCTTGTCGCCATAGAGACGATCCACAACATCCAACATCTCGGCATAGATCATATTGTTTGGGTAGTTGACATCCTGCACAAAACTGTTGGCGGCCGACCACTCTACAAACACCCACTTTGGCAACGACTCCAACAAGCCATCCTCGTTGAAGTATGGCTCAAAGAATTTCACCAAGTCGTAGACGCGCTTTTTTGCCTTCTCGATCAGTGCCTTGTCGCCCGTACGATGCAGATACTCCTCCAACTCCAGTACATAGAACATCGCCCAGCTTGGGATAAAGTTCTCGTTGGGGTGATCCGAAGGGTAACACATTGGCAACATTCCCTCCATAATATGCTTGTGCTTCTCAGGCAAGAGGAAATTTTCCAAAAAGTTCTTTTCGATCTTGGTGTCGCCTGCCATATCGAATGCTACACGTGAAGTGAAGTAGCTGTCGCAAAGCCAGCCAGCACGTTCGCGCGATGGGCAATCCATAAAGATGTCAAGTGCATTCTGACGCAGGGTCTCGCGTGCCACCTCGAAAAGACGATTTAGATTCTCATTATCTGAGGCAAACTGCGCCTTCTGGAAATTACCGCAGTAGTCGCGCATATAGATCTCGTGCAGAGTCGCTTCACCCTCATCGACATACATCTCTACATATTGTCCTGTGTTTGGCTCGTAAGCCTCTAAGGTATATTCGCCAGGCTCCAACTCGTAAGTCAGATAGCAGTAACAACCGAAGCGTGAGCCGTTCACATGACCATCGTCTGAGAGCAACTCATCGAACGCAAAGCGGATCTTAGCCTTCTGAGTAACAGTCACCTTAGCACCGATAAAACCTGTGCTGTTTGACTTGTAGCGGTAAACGCCATTCTCCATCTTCTGAGCTTGATGGATTGTGTAATCAGGGTAGTCAACGTGGCGTGCAATAAGCTGCTTGGCTGGTTGCTCTACCAACTTCTGAGGCTTGATGGATGGCTGCCAATTCTTGTCGGTCATCCAAGCACGATAATCGGGCGAGAGGACGTAATGCTCCACGTGTGGGCGCTGGAAGCTGAACTCGCGCACATCCTGTTTACGCTGCTTCATATCGTAGGCCTTGAAATCCTCTCCCGTAGCGGCTACAATATCGCCGTTGAGTTCCACTTCGGCCTGCAGGAACGATGGCTGGTTGAGCAGGTAGTAGCTGTCGTCATTGTAACCAGCTACCTCGATAGCGATAATGTTGTCGCCCCACTTCATGTAAGGCTTTAGGTCTAAGCAATCAATTCGGTAGAAGTCGTGTGCCGCCACACAAGGGCCATGACCGACAAACTCGCCATTGACCGTTAAGCGGTAGTTACACGAAGCGGCTATGTTGATGTGCGCCGAAGTGATGAAGTTGGCCTTCACTATTTGATGGAACGAAAGCGTGAGGTTTCGCTCTGTTTCGCGTCCTTCAGCCCACACAGGCTTAGCCTTTGTGAAAGAGTCAACATGGCATAGGTCAACCTTAGATTTGCAGCATGAGTGAGCTCCAAACAGAAGCCCTGCCACAGCAAGCAGAGTGTAAAGAAGTCTTTGTTTCATATCTGTTAGTAGTTTATTTCGGTTTTTCGAGTTGGAGACACCGCACCAACTCCTTGACAAAAATACAATTTTTTCTCTATTTCGGTTCGGTGTATAGCTTTTTTCTTTGTAATTACACACTTTTAGAGTTGGAGTTTTATTTCTTGTCATGCCACAGAGGGCTGTAAGCCCGATGATTGGCATCTCTACACTCGTTTCACGTATATGTAGGGTTTCATTCTCTGCCATCTCTACGATTTTCTTTAACTTCTAAACATTCGTTTTTGTAACTTTTTGCCGCCAAAAAGTTACGCAAAAAGGCGCTCG
>CAYTGT010000201.1:0-3540 GCA_964437405.1 uncultured Alistipes sp. | reverse complement strand
ATCAACCGATTGCCCCGATTTTATGTACTAATTTTGACCAATAAGCCGAAAATCGACCCCGAAAGTGTGTTTTCACATCGCTTTCGGGGTCGATTATATACAATATTTATATTATTGTTCTTTGGCGATTATCTTGGGCCGCCAGGACCCATACCGCCAGGGCCTCTCATTTCGCCCATGTTGCCGAAACCGCTTGACTCGTAATCAGAGATGTTGCGTGAGCCCTTCTTGCCGAACAGACGCAAGTTGTATGTGAACTGCAATGTCACATAGCGGCCAATCACGCTGTTCCATGAGTTTTGAGTATAACCCGAACCCGATGTGCGGCTGAATGATGTGTTCTGATCGAAGATGTCGTTGACGCCGAGCAACACCTCGCCCAACTGATTCTTGAAGAGCTTGTGGCCAAGATATGCGTTGCAAAGCACATAACTCTCGTTGTAGTCGTTGGTGTAACCTACATATTGGTTGTAGGCTGCACTTGCTGTGAATGTGAAACCACCGAGGAATGTGAACTTCATGTCGGCCGAAGCTGTGTGGTTGAAGTAGCGGTTGGCATTACCTCCCTGAGCCAAAGAGTTCTTAGACTCGAAGTAGTTACCGTTCCATGAGAGTGTGAAATCGACATACTGCGAAATGTTGCTACCCAACACCAGACCTCCGTTATAACCCATTGTGCTGGCGATATTCTTCTTCTGGTCGATCAGTGTAGGAGTCTCCGAGTAGCTAACACCAGCATTAATATTAAGGTTAGAACTCAAGAAACCGATTGGGAGTCCGTAGCTGATGTTGGTTCTGAGGTTCCAATAACCATCCAAGTTGGTGTATGTGGTGTACTGGAGCGGATTGTAGGTTACAATCTCACCATTGTTGTCGACCTGAATAGTCTTGTTATACTCGGTGCTCTGTGTGATGTAATCAGACGTGTTCTGTGCCATAACCATCCACATGAAGGTGCGACCCTTCTCGACATTTGAGTTGATGTAGTGCATCATCAAACGATTGGTATAGGCTGGATTCAGATCTGGATTACCGCGCGAGATAAACTGAGCATTCGACACATCATAGATACCCTGCAAATTGGTAATATTTGGATTCTCAGTCATCGAGTTGATGAATACTCGCATCGTATTCTGAGAGTTGAACTTGATATTACCCATCAAAAAGTATGTAAGGTCGTTGTACGAGTGCTTGATCTGCTCCTTCGATGTAGTACCGTTGAGTACCGAATATTGATAGAAGATATTTCCGACAACCGTATTACCGTTTTTAGCAAAGCGGATTCCAGGACCTACGCGATGTGTGGTATAGGTGCTGTTGTAGCTGTTTGAAAGCGATGTGTCAGGCTCTACTCCCGTAATATCGTACGATGAGTTGTTTGCCACATACGAACGCTTGTCACGCTCCTGATCATTGTAGCTGAAGTTATACTGCAACGCAAACTGAGTATATTGCGCGATAGGCTCGGTGTAGGTGAAGCCTGCGCGAGTGTTGATATTCTCAGAAGGCGAAGTTGTGTAGAGATAACGCAACTCAGGCTCATAGCCAATCACATTACCCTCTGCATCATACTGAGGCAGTGTAGCCATATTTGAGTAGCTGCGAGAGTTGTTTTTCGAGTTGTCTAGATAGTTTATATGGCCATCGACAGTGATTGTACGGCCTGCCTTGCCCAAACGTAGACGATACTGCAAAAACTCCGAGAAGTTGTAACCACGGTTGTTACCGTCTGAGCCGTTGCTAAGAATGTTATAACCACTCTGACCCCATTGTGTTCCATAAGTTGTGCTATATGGGTCATTACCCTGGAAACTGAAGTTAGTACGTGACATGAGCGACTGGTTCTTCGAAATGTCCCAATCGAACTTCAAGTCGAAACGGTGGTTGCTGTTCAACGTCTTTGAGTAACCCGAAGTCTGCAATGTATCAATTGGAGATGGAGCCTCATACCACTTCAATACATCAGATAGGTTCTCGGTGTTGGTGCGGTTGTAGAAGTAGCTACCCTCAAGGCGGAACTTATCATCCTCGCCCCACGATGTAGTTACGTTACCACCGATAGATGCTACATTGGCAATACCTGACTGAGCGCGACCCATCATGGCTCCTACACCACGACCCATACCGCCGCCCATACCCATACCACCGCCCGATACTCCCAAGATATCTTGGAATCCGAAGCTACGCTGGTTGACGTTGTTCAAAAGTGCTGTAACTGTCACACGAGTCTTGTCTTGGAAAACGCTTACATTTCCACCTGCCATATATTTATGCTCTGATGTGATATCGTCAGTCTCAGGCTGGTAGCCGTAACCTGCATATACCTTACCGAAGACGCCTTGACGCATATTTGATCGAGTGACGATGTTGATTGCTTTGTAGCCCTCACCATCATCCATGCCTGAGAACTCGGCATTATCGCTGAGCTTGTTATAAATCTCAACATTCTTAACTGCCTCGGCTGGCAACGACTTGATGGCTGTCGAAACATCCTCGCCGAAAAACTCCTTACCATCGACAAAGATCTTCTTTACGCTCTCGCCTTGAGCTTCTACTGTACCATCGCTACCTACGGTGATACCCGGCATCTTCTTCAAAAGACCCTCCACATCGGCATCATTGGCTACCTTGTAGGCATCGGCATTGTAACTTACTGTATCGCCCTTCTGAGAGGTGCGAATAGCCTGAACCTCCATAACGACGCTCTCGATCTTGGTGGCCTCCTCTGCGAGTGCGATTTTACCCAGATCCTGAGCTTTACCTGTGACAGCTACCTCCATAACTTTAGTTTGGTAGCCGAGGAATGTGATGGTGAAGGTGTAGTCACCTTTCTTCAATCCGCTGATTGAGAGTGCACCCTCGAATCCTGAGGTGTAAAATTTCGATTTACCCTCTACGTCCTTTTCTTTGGTCTGCACGACCTCGATTACTGCGCCTGCAATTCCCTCTTTGCTCTTTTCGTCAATGAGAGTTGCGGTGAGTTTTGATGACTGAGCGTATGAGCTCAAGCATACAAAAAACGAAAGTAATACTAAAACTAATCTTTTCATTTATTCTTGATATGATTAATATATTTTTCTTTTCACGGGACAAAAGTAACACCATATTCCCAAAGTTGTATCTCTATGTCGGTGAAAAGACTTTTTCCGAGGGTGAAATAACTTCTGTTACGTCTGAAATGTGAAGTTACTTTTTTAGAGTGTGGTCGTTTGGGTGATTTTTGGACTATTTGGGGACTATGGCTGCACGTTCTGATGGAATGTTTTGTGACGGGTAGGATGATCTATGCTCGCTTGAGAGGTGTCAAAACAAAAGTTGCCGACCCTTTGTGGATCGGCAACTTTCGAAAATGTTATTCTATATGCTTAGTCTTTCAACTTAGCTGACAAGAACTCGCGGTTGAGACGTGCAATGTGTGCGATAGAGATCTGCTTTGGACACTCAGCCTGACAAGCACCTGTATTAGTACAGTTGCCGAAACCCAACTCATCCATCTTAGCAACCATTGCCTTAGCGCGGCGAGCACCCTCAACGCGGCCC
>CAYTGT010000200.1:0-3561 GCA_964437405.1 uncultured Alistipes sp. | reverse complement strand
ATTGATCGTTGACGACTACGCAACTTACAACTTCACAGGTATGGAGTTCGGTGCTATCGTACAATATCCTTCGGCTTCGGGCGAGATCCGTGACTACCGCGCATTTGCAGAGGCTGCACATCAGGCGGGAGCATTGATCACAGCTCAGGCCGACATCCTTTCGTTGGCATTGCTCACCGCACCTGCTGAGTGGGGAGCTGATATTGCCGTAGGTTCAACTCAACGTCTGGGTTGCCCAATGGGATTCGGAGGCCCTGCCGCAGGTTACATGGCTTGCCGCGAGGCTTACAAGCGTAACATCCCTGGTCGTATCATCGGTGTGTCGGTTGACCGTTTGGGAAATAAGGCGTTGCGTATGTCGCTCCAGATGCGCGAGCAACACATCAAGCGCGAGAAGGCGACATCGAACATCTGTACCGCTTCGGCTTTGATGGCTTCGATGGCGGGATTCTATTGTATCTACAATGGCCCTGAGGGTTTGAAGCGTGCCGCAATGACTGCTCACACTTCGGCGGTTGCTGTTGCTGAGGTATTGGAGGCATTGGGTTACAATCTCGCATCGAAGAGTATCTTCGACACATTGGAGGTCGAGGCTGAGGCTGCAGTAATTCAAGACATCGCATTGGATCGCGGTATAAACTTCTACTACCCAACTGAAGGTAAAGTACACATCTCGTTTGACGAGGTTACAACTCAAGAGGAGTTGCAAACCGTAGTGGAGATCTTCGCAGAGGCTAAGGGTCGCAAGGCTAAGGCTGTAAAGATCGCCGCAGAGCCTGCAATACCACCTCATATGTTACGTCAGAGCGCAATTCTTGCCGAGCCAATCTTCAACAAATATCACTCTGAGAGCGATATGATGCGTTACATCAAGCGTCTGGAGCTTCGCGATATCTCGTTGGCAAATTCGATGATTTCGCTCGGATCATGCACAATGAAACTCAACGCAGCTGCCATCATGCAACCACTCTCACTCTCAGGCTTCCAGAATATGCACCCATTTGTGCCAGAGGATCAAGCCGAGGGTTACAGAGAGCTGATCACTGAGTTGGAGAAGGATTTAGCTACCATCACAGGCTTTGCTGCTTGTTCATTGCAGCCAAACTCAGGCGCAGCAGGTGAGTACACAGGTTTGATGGTTATTCGCGCATATCACCAGAGTCGCGGTCAGGGTTACCGCAACATCATCTTGATCCCTGCTTCGGCGCACGGCACAAACCCTGCTTCAGCAGCTATGGCGGGAATGAATATCGTGACAGTGAAGTGTGACGAGAATGGCAATATTGATGTCGAGGATCTCAAGGCTAAGGCTGAGGAGCATAGCTCAGAGCTCTGCGGTTTGATGGTAACTTACCCATCTACTCACGGTGTCTTCGAGAGCCGTATCCGCGAAATTGTAGATGCTGTACACGATGCGGGCGGTCAGGTATATATGGACGGTGCAAATATGAATGCTCAGGTGGGCTTGACAAATCCTGGTTATATCGGTGCCGATGTCTGCCACTTGAACCTTCACAAGACCTTCGCAATGCCTCATGGCGGTGGCGGCCCTGGTGTAGGTCCAATCTGCGTAGCAGAGCACCTCAAGCCATTCTTGCCATCGCATCCGATTGTTGCTACGGGCGGCGAGGACGGTATCACAGCCGTTGCTTCGGCACCTTGGGGATCAGCAATGCTTCTGCCAATCACATACGGTTACATCAAGCTACTCGGCGAAGAGGGCTTACGTCACGCTACCGAGATGGCGATCGTCAACGCAAATTATATGTCTTCGGCATTGAAGGAGGAGTATCGCACATACTATTCGGGCGAGACAGGCCGCGTGGGTCACGAGATGATCCTCGACCTGACCTCTTTCAAGAAGGATTACGGCATCGACTGCGGCGATATCGCTCACCGTTTGATGGACTACGGCTTCCATGCACCAACGCTCTCATTCCCTGTGCATGAGACGTTGATGGTCGAGCCTACCGAGTCGGAGCCTAAGGCCGAGATGGATCGCTTTATGGAGGCACTCATTCAGATCAAGCGCGAATGTGAGGCTGCTGCCGCTTCGGGCGAGAAGGATAATGTGGTGGTAAATGCGCCACACACAGCCGTTGAGCTTGCAGGCGAGTGGTCACATCCATACTCTCGCTCAGAGGCTGCCTTCCCATTAGAGTGGGTTAAGGAGGGCAAATTCTTCCCTTATGTAACTAAGATTGACAACGGTTACGGCGACCGAAATCTGGTTTGCTGTAATGCAGATTAAGACGCAAAATTTTAAATAAAAGAAGAACCTATCCGCTTTTACAGCAGGTAGGTTCTTTTTTAATATGTATTCCGCGCTTTACTTCATGCGCTTATAATATGAGGTAACATTCTCACGATATAAAACAAGCTCGTTTTTATTGATATCTTCGATTATATAGGATCTGTACTCATCAGCATCCTCGCCCATCAACAATCGCAATTGGTTATCCGTAACGACCCACGCAAAAGAGCGAACGCTAACTCCGCTAACAAAATAGTCGTTAAATTGCCCCGATCCATCATCCGAAAACTCGATTTCATGCAACTCTTGGAGATCTTCATCGGCATAATACCAGACACGATCATAATCATTGTAAGATTTTGTAAGTTCCCACAAACCTGAGATTTGATGCTTGGGCTTTGAGTCCTCTTTGTCACACGCGACAAAGAGCATAGGCAAAATTATTGCCAATAGAAATAATCTCTTCATCATTAAAAATGTAATAGTTAAAATGTTCTGTCAAAAATCTAAACGAAACACAACTTAAAAAAAGTATAACGAATATACGCAATTATCACCCTCAAAGAGGAGATCACTGCATCTGTAAAAACGTCTGCACACTTGGGATATTACGCACAATCCACCACACGAGAGTCAAAGCCATAAAAATCCTCACAACTCTCGGATGTTGGATATAACCACGTGCTAACTCGGCATATCTATTTCTACCGAATGTAGTTATCACCACCGCCAAACAATACGGCAGAGATATTATCAGAAAATAATTATATCTTAACGCCATACTCCATTCCCCATGCAAGAAGGAGTGAAAAGCCCGTTGAATCCCACAAGCGGGACAATCAAGACCTGTCAAAAGATGAAACGGACACTTAGGCATTATGTGAGATGTTGCAGGATTAACAGAAAAATACAATCCACATAATATAATTAACACCACAACACCCCCAATGATATATCTCATATCCTCTTTTTACGATTATGACAAAGCGGCCGCAATCAGAATAATCAACAAATAAACCACCCCGATTACAACAGCAGAGATTGCTCCTGCAATAGTCCACTTTTTCGCCGCAGATGCAGCCTCAACCGCCTCATCATAATTACCTTGCGCCCAATATGTATCGACTTGTGTCGATTTAACGATAGCAACTATTCCGAATGGCAAACAACATAATAAAGTTGATAAAATTGCCCAAACCAAATAATTCTCTGGTTTCTTTCGTGTTAGTTCACTCATAATAAATAGAAATTGTGGCTTATTGGTCAAAATTAGTACATAAAATCGGGGCAATCGGTTGATTTTTATA
>CAYTGT010000199.1:0-3576 GCA_964437405.1 uncultured Alistipes sp. | reverse complement strand
CCGAGCAGATGCTCGACTACTCGAAGAACTACTCGTTCTTGCCTTCGATAAACTAAAAAACGATAGCTTATTTATCAAAATTAGACAAAAAGTCTCCCTCTGAGGGGGACTTTTTGCTGCATTATTAATTTTTATCGGCGTATGGAATTTTTAATTCCGATATTATTATATAACTTTGCCGCAGTTTTATATAACTGACTAATGAAAACTTTTGATAAAGTAAGTGACCTACAACAAGAGTTGGCAAAAGTGGAGCCTACGGGAATAGGATTTGTTCCTACGATGGGTGCTCTGCATGCTGGACATCGTTCGCTGGTCGAGATGGCACGCCGAGAGTGCCAAACGGTAGTGGTTAGCGTATTTGTAAACCCTACCCAGTTTAACGATAAAACAGATCTTAAGAACTACCCTCGCACACCAGAGGAGGATCTCGCATTGCTTGAGCAGGCGGGAGCTGACTATGTATTGATGCCTACGGTAGAGGAGATATACCCAGAGCCTGACACTCGCCAATTCGATTTCGGGGAGGTAGACAAGGTGATGGAAGGCGCAACACGTCCAGGACACTTCAACGGTGTTGCACAGGTTGTTAGCCGCCTATTCGACATCGTGAAGCCCGCCAAAGCATATTTCGGAGAGAAGGATTTTCAGCAGATTGCTGTAATCAAGGCGATGGTCAAGCAGTTGGGATTAGGGCTGCAGATTGTGGAGTGCCCGATCATCCGCGACACAGATGGTTTGGCTCTTTCTTCACGCAACTTGCTCCTTACACCTGAGCACCGTGAGGCTGCACCAGAAATCTACGCTACGCTGAAGCAGTGCGCCGAGAAGTCTCAGCAGATGACACCTCAGGAGCTCACAGCATGGGTTGTCAGCGAGGTTGAAAAGAGTGGACTGTTGAAGGTGATCTATTTTCAGGCTGTCGATGCACTCACCATGCAGCAGGTTGCTACATGGGATGAGAGCCCTCGTATTCAGGGCTGTATCGCTGTGCAAGCTGGCCAGATACGACTTATTGATAACGTAAAAATCAAATAAGAGATGATGATCGAAGTATTAAAATCTAAGATTCATCGAGTACGAGTAACTCAAGCTAATTTAAATTACGTTGGCAGTATCACCATTGACGAGGATCTGCTCGATGCAGCCAACATGATCGAAGGTGAGAAGGTACAGATTTTGGATATCAACAATGGCGAGCGCTTGGAGACCTACATCATCAAGGGTCAGAGAGGTAGCGGATGTGTTTGTTTGAACGGTGCTGCTGCTCGTAAGGTTCAAGTGGATGATTTGATCATCATCGTATCTTATGCCTTGATGGACTTCGAGGAGGCCAAGCAGTTCAAGCCTTCGGTGATCTTCCCCGATTCAGCCACAAATATGCTTATAAAATAACCCGACGAAGGGGTAAAGAGTTTGGATACCTTTTTAGCCATATCGGCAGTCATCTGCGGCGTTGTAGGGATAATCGGAGCCGTTGTTCCGATTATTCCAGGGACTATACTATCCTTTGCTGGATTGGTACTTGCTTTCTGCACAGAGAACTCTTCCATCAGCCAGGGAACACTTTGGCTGTGGGGTGCTATCTCTCTTGTAGTGATCATCTTAGACTATATCCTACCAGGATATTTTAGTAAAATTTTTGGAGGCTCACGTGCAGGAATTACAGGAGCGACCATCGGCGTATTGCTCGGCGCTGTGGTTATGGGACCGATCGGCATCATCATGGGACCATTTGTAGGTGCCGTTGTCGGCGAAATGATCAACGAACGTAAATCATTAGACAAAGCCATCATTGTAGGATTCGGTTCTCTACTCTCGTTTTTTGTCGGCACAGGCATCAAACTCATCACAGCAGGATGGATGATGTACTACATCTGGAAAGACCTCTACGAAATGATCAAAACCTTAATATAATCGAGGGGACAAGAGGAACATTATAGATAGCCAAGGAACAAAAATTAGGGCAACACTCACGAAAATTCTCGGTGTTGCCCTATTTGTTTGGCCTTAATCAGAAAATAATTTTATTCTACCCTAAAACTCCAACTCGAATTGCATCTTCAGTTGCTCCTCAACCTGCTGGGCATCCATAAACTGAATAGCCTGCATACCCACCACCAATGCACCTGCCACATTGGCAACATTATCGTCAATAAAAATTGACTCCTCGGCCTTCAAACCGTAGCGATTGAGCAAACAGTCGTAAATTGCAGGATCGGGCTTCAACAACTTCTCATCGCCCGAAACCACAACGCCCTCAAACTCCGAAAAGATTGAGTATTTATCGCGAATAAAAGGATATGTCTCGTTAGACCAATTCGTCAAGCCAAAGACTCTGTAACCAGCCTTCTTCAGACGGCGCACAAGATCGGCTGTACCCTCCACCTCGCCACCAATCATTTCGGTCCAACGAGTGTGGTAAATCTCTATCGCCTCCTTATGCTCAGGAAATTTCTCCACAAGCTCGGCAACACCCTCGCTAAAAGGTTTTCCGCCATCCATCTGGATATTCCAGGTATAGGTACAGATGTTATCCAAGAACCATTCGCTCTTTTCTAAATCTCCAAAATATTTATCATAGAGGTGGTGAGGATTCCAATCAACCAACACTCCTCCAAAATCAAAAACTAAATTTTTTATCATAAAATTCTTCATTTATAGCTTGGTCTGTTACGCAGCTCTTTTCTACTGAGAGATCTTCACCAACGCCTCACGATAGGCATTTAAGATTCGCGACTTAGAGATAAATCCCAAATATCTGTTATCACGATCCACCACAGGCAACATCCACGTATGATTCTCCTCAAAACGAGGCAGGATACTCTGCACCTGCTCATGCTCAAGAATCTTGTACGGCGGCTGTATCATGTAGTGGGTAACGGGACGACCCCATTTATCACGTTTGAACATATCTTCTCTCAAATCATCCAACTGCACAACCCCCAACAGATGGCCGAAATTATCAATCACAGGAAAGATATTTCTACGAGCCGAAGAGATGATATGCACCAAATCGCCGAGCGTCATCGCTTCGCGGATACGGATAAAGTCGGTCTCCATCAACTCCTCCAATCGCAAAAATACAAATACCGATTGATCTTTATCGTGAGTGAGCAATTCACCTCGCATACGCAGCTGCTTGGTATAGATAGAGTCTCTGTCGAGAGTATAATCCACCGCAAAAGCAATACATGCTACGATCATTAGCGGGATAAATAGGCCATAACCATTCGATAGCTCGGCAATGAGGAATATGGATGTCAGTGGAGCCTTCATCACTCCCGCCATCACACCTGCCATGCCGACCAACGTAAACGACACAACAGAGATATTCCAATCAAAAAGCGCATTACAAACCAACGCTGTAGTAGCACCCATAAACGCACCCACAAATAGCGAAGGCGCAAACGTACCTCCAACACCACCCGCCGCATTAGTTGTCGCCATCGCCACAACCTTACCAAACATGATGGCAAGAACATACACGATAGCCACCCACTCTATCGAGCGGAACTTATAAAAGAGTGAATTATCAAACAACGCCTCTACATTACCATGCATCAAGGCCGTCAT
>CAYTGT010000198.1:0-3629 GCA_964437405.1 uncultured Alistipes sp. | reverse complement strand
TCAAAAGATCTGGTAAATTGGGAGACAATAAGTTATATTTTTGACAAGTTGACCGACCACGAGCGATATGATCTGAAAAACGGTACAGTTTACAGCAAAGGACAGTGGGCGACATCTATCCGTTATCACAACGGCAAATTCTATGCGCTCTTTTCGCCAAACGACACTCCATACAGATCGTATTTCTACACAACAGAGGATCCCGCAAAAGAGTGGACTCTCGTATCGCGCATGCAGCACTTTCACGATGCATCGCTCTTTTTCGATGACGATGGCCGAGTTTACGTATTCTACGGCACAGGCGAGTTGCAGGAGTTAAAAAGCGATCTTTCAGGCGTAAAGCCCGATGGAGTGAAGATGAGAATTTTTGAGCGTGATGAGGACGAGAGAGGTCTTTTGGAAGGTAGTCAAGTCTTCAAACACGAAGGCAAGTATTACTTGATGATGATTTCTTGGCCTCCTGGAAAGGTACGCCGCGAAGTGTGTTATCGCGCCGACAAGATCACAGGCCCTTATGAGAAGAAGGTTATTTTGGACACCCATTTCGAGGGCTACGGCGGTGTGGCTCAGGGCTGCGTTGTCGACTCTGAGGAGGGCGACTGGTATGGCGTGATATTCCAAGATCGTGGTGGAGTAGGACGTGTGCCAACGGTGATGCCTTGCCGCTGGGTAGATGGATGGCCTATGTTGGGCGATGAGGATGGCAATGTCGGCTCGGTTATTGAGAAAAAACTTGTTTTGGACAAAAACTGCAAGGGAATCCTCGGCAGCGATGATTTCAGCGACAAAAAACTCTCGCTCTATTGGCAGTGGAACCACAATCCGATTGATGAGGCGTGGTCGTTGAGTGAGCGTAAAGGTCATCTGAGATTGAAGACTGCTCGCAAGGTGGATAATCTATTCCTCGCGCCAAATACCATCACACAGCGCATGGATGGTCCTACTTGTAGCGCAAGAGTGAAGATCGACTTAAGTGGAATGAAAGATGGCGATGTGGCTGGCTTCAGCGCATTTAACGACTATTCGGGAGTCTTGGCTGTGGAGAAAAACGGCTCAGAAAAGCATCTAACTATGTCGGCACAAAATGCAATTTTCGAGCGTGGTAGAAATCACAGTATTGAGCGCGTGGAGATTGACGAAAGAGAACGAATAAAACTCTCAGACAACATAATTTATCTCCGAATTGATGGTGATTTTACAAACCATCAAGACAAGGCTTCATTCTATTATAGCTTGGATAACAAGGAGTGGAAGGAGATCGGCAAGAGTATTCGTATGCGTTTCGATGTCTCGAAGTTCTTTATGGGAACGAAGTACGCCATATTTAATTATGCGACAAAACAGACAGGCGGATATATTGATGTAGACTACATCGACTACCAGAGAGCTAATGACCGAGTAATAACAAAGTAACAGACACCTAAAATTATGAGACTATTTTTATCACTGATTTTAATCAGCCTGCTCCTACCCGTAACTTCAACGGGCAAGGCTAAGGAGAAGAGCCCTAAAGGGAAATATACTCACTTCAAAGCAGGCAACCCATATCTGCCTCTTTGGGAGCACTTACCCGATGGCGAGCCACGCGTTTTTGAGGATCCCGACAATAAGGGCAAGTATCGTATCTACATCATTGGATCGCACGACTTGAGAAATACCAGCTATTGTGGCCCTGACATCAGAATGTGGTCGGCACCTGTCGAGGATCTTACGGCGTGGCGCGATGAGGGCGCAATTTTCACATATCCAGCTGACGGCAAATGGGATGTGATGTATGCCCCCGATTTGGTGGAGATCAAGCACAAGGATGGCACAAAGGAGTATTATCTCTATCCTCACAGCCGAGGTTGGAGACGCGAAGCATTTGTTGCCAAAAGTTCTCGCCCCGATGGTCCATATAAGGTTGTTAATGCGAGCGAAGATGGCAGAAGTGCTATTCGTGGTAGTGTGATGGGCTTCGACCCTGCGGTATATATCGACTATATCACCGATCCAAAAGACCCTGATTACGAGATTGGTTTCCGTGCTTACGGATTCTGGGGATTCCAGCGTTCACAGGCTGCAGAGTTGGATCAGAAGACAATGTATTCGGTACGTCCAGGACGCCAGATCATCAACTTCTTCATCCCTGCCAGCAGCCGTTACGGCGAGATTCGCGATCCAGAAGGAACCACATATCCACATGTTTACAAGGATGAGGATTTGAGTCGTTTCAACTTCTTTGAGGCTGCCTCAATCCGTAAAATCGGCAACAAATATATCTGGATTTATAGCGGTTATTCAGGCCCTGATTATGGTTTGTGGAGCACAAACTCAGCTCTGAGATATGCTTACGGAGACTCTCCACTTGGCCCTTGGAAGAGTGGTGGTGTGTTGGTGGATTCACGTGCCCCTGTGCTAAATCAAGATGGTTCGGCACTCCAGACTACGTATTCGGGACATAATACTCATGGAAGTATAGAGCTTATCAACGATCAGTGGTATGTGTTCTACCATCGTGCGCCACGTGGTTTTGGATTTGCTCGTCAGCCTGTTGTAGCACCTGTAACAGTAGAGTGGGACGAAAAACCTGTGGCTGAGGGCGGAAAGGTCGTAATCAGAGGCTATGACCCATATTCACCTGACAAGAAGTGGGGCGCTAAGGCTCAGAATGGACATGAGTACACAGGTGCTGAGGTTACTTCTGAGGGTTTCCATATCTATGGACTCGACCCATACGCATACTATTCGGCTGGTTATGCTTGTTATCTGTCAGATATAGGTATACAGAAAGATTCATGGGATGTTTGGGATAACAACATGCCTTTGGGTGGTGTTCGCAATGGCCATATCATCGGTTACAAGTATTTCGGTTTCGGTGGTCTGGATCAGGACAAGAATGGATTGAAGGCTTTTGAGGGAACAAAGAAGGGTAACAACACTCATTTCAACCTATTCCTTAAGCCAACCAGCAGTAAGGCATTTAAAATCAGTATTTGGTTGGATGGCCCATGGGATAATGCAACATGGAAAGGTAAGAAAATCGGCGAGATCAATGTAGCAGCAAACTCAAAGCAGGAAATTACTCAGTACAGCATCAATGTCGCTGAGGCAGTAGATGGCTTGGACAAGAAGCACGCAATCTTCTTGGTGGTGGAAGGCCCACAAAGCAGAGGAGAGGGCTTGGCCGACATCATCGGTTTGGGTTTCAGCCCAAAAGCAAAGAAGCTCGTTCGCCCCGTAGCTCCAAAAGTGGCAATCAAGGCTAACGGCAAGTCACTCAAGATGCCTGAGATTCCTATCCGTTCGACAGATGAGAATGGTCTGCTCGGCTTGAACGATTATGAGGTGGAGTGCAAGATCGCTCAGAGTGGCAAGTTGCCTAAGATCACCGCATCGGCTGATAATAAGAAGGTGAAGATCTCGATCGTGAAGGGAGGAAACTCATCTGATGGGGTAACGGTTGAGTGCCTTTACAACGACCAGATTAAGCGTTACCATGTAAAGTTTATTAAGTAAAACGCGATAAGCGATATTAGGATAAGTGACCTGCTGATCAGATTTTGATCGGCAGGTCTTTTTATTTTAATATTTCATCGATTTGATATAATCGTTTGAAGAATAAACACTTGAAGCTATTTTGGAAAGAG
>CAYTGT010000197.1:0-3658 GCA_964437405.1 uncultured Alistipes sp. | reverse complement strand
GGCAAACTCCATCAGGCGCAGATAGGTCTTCAACATCGAATTCTTCATATCTAAATTTGGTCGTTCTTGGCTATAAATTTGTCTTACGCCCTCTCCTCATTACAAGTTACCCTCGGCGGCCCACTCCTCGACAGCTGCTTCGAAGCGTGCAATGGTCTCAGGCATCGAGACAAACGACTTACCTCCTGCGGCATTTTTATGGCCACCGCCCTCAAAATATCGGGCTGCAAAGAGGTTGACATCGACATTGCCACGCGAACGCAACGAGACGCGGATGAAGTCGTGGTGCTCGACAAAGATCGCCGACATCTTCATCTTCTTGATCGTCAGCGGATAGTTCACAAAGCCCTCGCTATCACCCTGCTGGAACCAGAAGCGGCGCATCTCATCCTCGGTAAGCGAGAGGTGGGCAACCGTACCCTTGCGCATCAAGCGCATCTTACGGTTGATAACATAACCGAACAGGCGTGCACGCCCCTCGGTGAAGGAGTTATAGACGTTGTTATATATTTGCGGAATGTTGATCCCCGTAGCGGACAAGACCGCCAAGGATCTATATAAATCGGGTGTGAGGTGCGAGAACGAGAAGTTACCCGTATCGGTCATCATACCCACATAGAGCACCTCGGCCTGACGAGCATCAATCGACTCGGCTCCCCACAAACGCTCAATAAGGCAATAGACAAGGTACGAAGTCGAAGATGATTCGGGATGAGAGAACATCAACGAGAAGTTCTCCGAAGGGTCGAGATGGTGGTCAATCAATATTCGCTTGGCTGTTTGGTTGGTCTCAATCAGCTCGCTCAGCGGAGCATCCAAACGCGACAAGGTGTGGAAATCGAGGCAGAAGATCAGATCGGCCTCACGTACAGCCTGCTCGGCACGAAGTTCCTTATCCTGCTTGAAGATTACCACATCGCGGATTCCACTCATCCAATCTAAGTAGTAGGGATATTTATTGGGCACAATGCAGGTTACATGGTGTCCCGCGCGGCGCAACGACTCTGCCCACGCAATAGAGGAGCCTACGGCATCTCCATCGGGATTGGTGTGGGACAAGATCACTATGTGGCGCTCAGGCACCGAGATCATCTCTCTGAGTTGTTCAATCTTCTCGCTTAGAATCTCCATAAATATCTCTATTCTCGTTTACTGACTAACTGCAAAAATAAGTGTGTGGCACGGGTTTTCACCCTTCTCCTGCAAAAAAGAGCCCAAAGAGTTCCCAAAATGACCAATCAATGCTCCTTTATAGCTCTTAGCAGAGGACCCCCTGAGTTAGCTTGCGCTGATTACTGCTCTTGGCTCTGGGCCTCGGCTTGTGCTCTCTCCTTAGCTCGGTGATCGAGACCGTAGTAGAGCGATCCACCGCCCTGACGCTTGAGCTTATGGTTAAACTTCTGCATATCGCGAACGACATAGCTACCCTCCGCCGCACGGGTGGCCTCCTGCTCGGTGCGTGGCACCAAAGCTGTTGTACCATTTATCTGCATGATGGCCTCATACAACGCCACATCAAATGGATTCTCGCCATCGTTCTCAACCACCGCCCAATCGCACTCAGGGACTGGGAAGCGATCAATATATCTCTGCAAATGCAGGTCATCAAAATTGCTCTTATACATATACTGTCCCTGCTCGTTCTTCTGCGGATTGCCATTCTCGTCCAATATAGGCTTAGAGAGCCAATCATCGAAGTTGGTGTCGGGCACAATGCCATCGGCATAATCATTATCCTCCTTAGCATTGTAGTTCATGAAGGTGATAGGAGCATAACTATATTTGTACGCTCCGAACACGCGCTCCATAACATCCATACCGCAATTCTTACCCTCGGTACGCAGACCAATCATCTTCACAGGGATATCCAAACCCTCTAAACCCTTGATCACCATCTCGCTGGCTGAGGCAGTCCAATTGGTAGTAATTACCCACAGGTGACTAAGGTTCAGATTTGGCAGATCTTGGCCTGTTGCAGGGTTATTTTTAACGATGTTACAAGTCTCATCGCCATAAGGATTATCTTTGTGACGGCGCAGGTAGGCATAGACTCCACCAACTTCCGACTCGCTGAGCATCATGCTGGCCAACTTGATGCTGGTATCGACCGAACCACCGCCATTAAGACGCATATCGAGTACCATCTCCTCAACGCCTTGCGCCGCCAAAGAGGTCATCGCCGAGATCAGGTCGTTGTCATAATCGGCCTCAAAACCCAAATATGACAAATATCCGATCTTCTTACCGCTCGGATTCAACTCTGCAGGCAGATCCAGAACTTTACTATATGCGATAGGATTGGGGGAATACGTCCCTGCCGCGAGGTTTATGGTCTTAATCTGAGACTCACCATCGACCACCACTTGGTAACCAATACTCAGCGATCCCGAAGTACCATAGTTAAGGGTTCTCCATGCGTCTGCATAGTTCGAGTCACTCAACTTAGCGCCATTTATCTCATAGATTCTATCGCCGCGCTTCAAGCCCGCTTTAGCAGCAGGAGAGTCGGGGTAGACGTAGTCGATAGGGAATGCATAGTTGTTAGGATTCTGGCTAACCTGCAAAATAATATATGTGCCTAAGCCAAAGCCTTGAACGGATGAGCCTGAGCGTGTAGATGAACTTGCCGCAGAGGTACGCGAAATACGCGAGTAGAGAGAGGTGTGATTACCGTCTTCATCTTTACTACCATCCGCCTCGTTGCCTTCGAGCGAAAGCAGGGTACGATCCAGAAACTCGGAATAAGGGTTGCTGAAACCTTTGCTCTGATAGTCATTGCTGAGGGTGTAATCAACAGCACCGTTTTCCACCGCCTTGCCATAGATATCCAACCAATAATACTCCTCTTTCAGACGCTGGTCAACCCATTTCATCACCTCGTCACGAGTGTCAACGCTGACACTATAACTCTGCACGATGGTGTAGATCTTGGTGGTAGCGTAACCCGAAACCGAGATCGAGATCTCAGCCCAACGCTCGCCATCACTACTATTTTCCGACACTTGGAGCGTAGCACGATTCTGACCCGAAGTGCCCGAAGCACCCGACTTGATGGTCACCATCTGAGGGTTATCCGTTGTGAGGGTGTAGCTTGATGAAGTATTGAACGAGATTGTGATCTCGCCGCCTGCCGAACCGATATTAATGGTGCTATTACCCGAAATGGTAACGCCACTGCCACCAACATCCGTAGAGTCAACATCATCACTCGAACAACTTGTCACACAAGACATCAAGGCGGCCATCAAGACCACCATCAGAAGGCTGTTTAAGCGCACAAACAGGCGCTTAACAAAATCAAACTCACACACTCTCATCATACGAATTATTACTTGTAAAAGTCAAAGATAAGAAAAATTCTCTATATATTCCCCTTTTTTAGCAAAAACTCTCTACACCACTCCTTTATGCCGCACTCGGCACAACGTGGCGAACGGGCTGTGCAGACATAACGACCATGCAGAATAAGCCAATGGTGGGCAATGGGAAGCAGATGTGACGGAATATTCTTTTCGAGTTGCAATTCGGTCTGCAACGGGGTCTTAGCTCCGCGACTCAACCCCACACGCGCCGCCACGCGGAAGACATGGGTATCGACAGGCATAACCTCCTGTTGCCAAATGACAGCCGCAACGACATTGGCCGTCTTACGCCCCAC
>CAYTGT010000196.1:0-3660 GCA_964437405.1 uncultured Alistipes sp. | reverse complement strand
TATGTACTAATTTTGACCAATAAGCCGATTATGTCTAATTGCATCGCTACAACACTATTCCATTTCGGCGGAATATATCTCGTTGCATTGCATCAATACCGATCTCTTCATCCAATACAACTGCTCGATTATGATCATCGAGATAATAACGCTCAGCGTTGTGATCAAACTCTGAGCTAAGCAACGATACAGATGTGTCGACATAAGGTGAGCGGATCGAAGCCATATCTGCCATTGTGTGGAATACGCTGTGAGTTGTCGCAGGAGCATGGGCATTAAGGCGTGCAGCCTGCACCTTGTGTGGATATTCACGCTTATACTGATCCGAGAACCACGCTAATGAGGCCACATGCAACTGATAATATGTGACGGTGGGCGAGGCGTGAAGGAATCGCTTATCCTGTTTATCCATCAAATCTTCGCCATGATCGGCACAATAGAACATGGCAGTAGTGGTATTCTTCAATCCCTCAAGAGTCGCAATAACTTCGCTCAGGAAGTGATCTGTGTAGAGAATAGAGTTGTCGTACGAATTACGAATCATTGTCATATTCTTCTCGCTGATGGCCACATCATCATCGGGCGTAAACTCAGCAAACGAGCGAGGATAACGCTGATGGTAGCTAAAATGAGAACCGTAGCTATGCAAGATAAAGAGAATCCTCTCGGAATGATCCTCAGTCAAAGCCTTGCGCATCTGATCGACCATCTGCATATCCAAACGTGGAGCATCCATATAAGAGACATGTTTGGCATCATGAGCCAAATTATCAATCATCGCGCCCTGTGGCGATTGGTTGGAGATGAAATATGTCGAAAATCCCGCCTCGTTGAAGATTGCAGGTATTCCGCTGCGGCGATAAAGCTCGTCATGCTCTGCCGTATGGATCGAAGATAGTATCATCGGCACACTCTTATGGGTGGTGTTGCTCTGCGTCAGCACGTTGTAGAATACCGACAGATTACTCTGCTTCGAGAGCTTAGGATTGGTCTTTCTCTCGTAACCATATAACTGCCAATTACATGCACGTGCAGCCTCTCCAATAACAAGTACATATACCTCGCGGCTCTTTGGATTGACCTCGCGGTAAGCATTGTAAGAGAACGACTGTGATGTTTGAGCAAAATTAGCCACCTTGTTCGACTCTGAGATTGCTAATCCGAGGTTGTAGCTAACATTTATCGGGAAGACCTCATCTCTGAGTACTCGGCGGATGTCTCCTTGACAAAATACAACCAATAATAGTACACCCAAGCCTAACGATGAACAGCCAAAGATGGCAAGCCTTTTTCTTAACGAGTCGGAGATATTGATTTTATTATGAATATGTACCGCCGCGAGCCAAAGCAGTGGAACGTAGATCACAATGACTGCTATCACCGAAGGATATATGTTGGCCAACAACTCACCAGCCTCGCTTGGATTGGTTGTGAGCAGATTAAGAAACATATCGGTAGCGATCACCGAATTGCCGAATAGATACGACAACACGATCTGAAATGCGCTGAAGAAGATAAAAATAAATCCCCACCACACCATCTTACCCGAACGGCGAGCCAAAGAGGCTAACGCAGAATAGAATCCCAATGGCAACAAAATAGCAACCAATGAGACCCAAAACGGATTCTTCTCTGTGATGGTTAGTATTGCGACAGGCAACATAAGTGTGACGATAAAACCAATCGTCAGCCACGTTGCACTATATCTTTTCTTGTTATATGACATCTTTTAAAATGCTTCATTCATCCCGACCACCACGCCATTGGAGTGACGGCCAAATCCATAATCTATTCTAAGTCGGCTATTACGGCCAAGATCAATACGCACACCCAAACCATAATTTGGTAGGATCTTCTTAAAATCTATATTCTTGTGCGAATCGACAACGCTACCTGCTCCACCCCAAACAGCACAACCCAATGGGCCATAAATATGCTGTCGAAGTTCCACCTGCGCAGTTGCCATCTTACGATCTGTATAACGTCCAAAATAGTATCCTCGCATACGCGATCCACCTCCCACACAAGGCCACATAAACCACGGTGTGGCTGAAGACCACAAATCGGCATAGAGATCAACGCCCAACACTCCACCTTCCCAAAGCGGAGTGAAATAATCAGCCGTAGCCTTAATATGCCACAAAGTGTCGCCGCAATCGCCTAACCCCTTTGGGCGTATCTCAGTCAAAAGCGACAGAAACCATCCCGATGTAGTGGCGTAGCGGTTGTCGCGATTGTCATATTGCGCAATCAACCCCAAACCTACGGTAAATGCACTGCGGTGATATACCCCATGTTGAACTATATAACTTTCGGCCAACTCCTCCATCGAAGCGGCTTTGTTGTATCTTATATCCACCGCACCGCCAGCGTATAGATTACTGATTACTCGATTTAAGAGTTTGATATTTGCATCAAATGCGCGGCGACTATACTTCGATTTTGGGTTAACATCAGCTGCATCATATCCCAAGCCCCAGAAACGAATCGGCAAGATGCCATAACTCGCCTCATAGCTTAATATCCTGCGATTAGAGCCAAAATAGTTTTGTCCATCCAATCTGATTTGAAAGAACCGTTTAACCGAGACTTGTGCACTGAGCGAGAGAGAAGAGGGTAGTTGCTCTGAATTATCTTTATCAACATGATAGACACCCGAAAGCACTCCATTTATCAGAAATCCCGTCTCTGCAGTATATCCAAAACCTAAAACACTATTGAGTTTTAGATTATCAAACACTTCGGCATAATCGCCCATCGGATTGCGTAATTTTCGTAATGTACGCAATGTCCACGGCTCTGTGGAGGCGCGATCTAAATGGCGCTGTACTTCGCCGTAATTTATGGGCGATTGGAGTGTTGTTTGCGACTGAGACTTTCGACTCTCGGCATCAAGACTCCCTTGCGCCATAACAGATGGCACAAACAAAAGTCCGATTAACGCCAATATAACTCGAATCATCTCTCAGGGCCGTTTTTAACGATATTTTTTGATAATCTCGTAAAAATCGGCCTTATCCTTTTCTGTAAATTCACCCTTGCGGCAGAATACGAGTTCTCCCTCACGGCTCACCAACAGCAATACAAATTTATTGTTGCAGTCGCCCAAGCCCCAAGCCTTCGCCAAACGGCGATCGGGATCGGTTAAAATCAATGCACCATTTTTCTCGGTACGCTTCTTTGCGATTCCTCTCACAACGCTGTTTGGTAGGGGATACCATGAATCCTTCAGATTAATGATACCGAAGCCTTCGATGTTTTCACCCGCAGCGGCGTGGTTGTTCTCGATCTCGTAAGTGAAATCTTCGTTCTGCTTCGCTTTATCGGGATCTACATAAAAAATCAATAGATGTTTTTCTCCCCAGAAAGGCATCATTTCGCCCTTGCCGTCAAGATTCACCATCTCAAGATTCTTGACCTGATGAGGAATTGGCAACTCTGCGGCCTTCGCCTTATCGTTCTGAGCGTTTGCTCCCACCGAAATACACAATGCGGCAGAGAGCATAAATAACAATCGTTTCATAGTCCAATCGTTTTGTTAAAGATTGTGCAAATGTACTAAAAAATAATTTTTCTTACGCATATATTCTCATTTAGACTTATTCTCTAACATTTTGGACCATATTTCTCATCTTCTGTCGGGCACACCGAAAGCATACA
>CAYTGT010000195.1:806-3694 GCA_964437405.1 uncultured Alistipes sp. | reverse complement strand
TCTGTCCAGTTGCGAGTGCCTGAGATTGGACATACGATCTCGCAATCAACGATAATCTGGCGTAACTCCTCCAAATTGTTGTCGTTCAGCGCCTGAGCAAAACGCTCGTGTATTGCGTCACGCTTAGCGGCGATGTCTGCTACGCGTGGTGATGTAGCACGATACTGAGCCTCATCGAAAGCCTCGCCGAAACGCTTTTTGGCCTTGTCAACCTCCTTCTGGATCTTCTCGTCCTGCTTCGCCATCCAATCCTCGATCAAAACATCGGCACGGTAGCGCTTCTTAGAATCCTTGTTGTCGATAAGAGGATCGTTGAATGCTGCAACGTGGCCTGATGCCTCCCAAGTGCGTGGGTGCATGAAAATCGCTGCATCAATACCAACGATGTTATCGTGGAGCTTAACCATTGAATCCCACCAATAACGCTTGATGTTATTCTTCAGTTCGACACCATTCTGACCGTAATCATATACAGCGCCAAGTCCATCATAAATCTCGCTCGATGGGAATACAAAACCATACTCCTTACAGTGAGCGATCAACTTCTTAAACAACTCCTCTTGTGTCATATCTTTTAGTGTTTTATGTATTTTCAATTCTAAGCTACAAAGATAGTAATTTTTGATAGTTTTAGCATATAAAAATCAACCTATTTTTTGCGATCTTGTCATAGATAAAAAATGCTGAGGCTTTCGACCTCAGCATTTAACTCGTTACAGTTCTTTTATATCGCACTATTTCTTCGGAAAGAGTATGAGCCCTCTGATGATATGATCACATGATCTAATAGTCGGATATCGAAGAGTTCAGCTGCACTCTTGACCTTTTGCGTCAATGTCTTGTCGGCTGTGCTCGGCTCTGCCGCTCCCGAAGGGTGGTTGTGAACCATTATGATCTGAGTGGCGAGTAGCTCCAAAGCTCGTTTTATAATGAGACGATGGTCAACTACCGTAGCTTGCACCCCGCCTTGACTAACTCGCTGATACTCCACAACTCTGTTTGAAGAGGTCAGGTATATCACCCAGCACTCCTCGTGTTGCATATTGCTAAATATCGGGCGCATCAGTCGCTCCACATCCTGATCGGTGTATATGGTCTCAATGCCCATCCCTGATTGCGATGCGATTCTTCGGCCAAACTCAGCCGCAACGTGTATCGCCTCGGCGCTTCGCATACCGATACCCTCTCTCATACGCAATTTGGCAAGCTCCGTCTGCGCAATCTGAGCGAGTGAGCCACCTGATTCTAATAATTTGCGAGCCACCGACAGCGGATCTCGACTCTCGGACGAGAACTCTAATAACAGAGCCAACAACTCCACGTCACTAAGTGATGTGGCGCTACGAGAACGGATCTTATCGTGCAGGTTTTTCATCGTGCAGGGTTGCTTTTGTTGCGTTTAGCGTTTTATCTGGTCTACACTTAAGGGGTATAGCTTAACTTATGCTCTTTTCTTTTGCTGTGCAGTTTGTGCGTCTATGTTATCCAACTTATCCAACAATTTAGTGCAGTCGTTGTCGCTGAAACCCTGAGAAACTGAGAACGAAGCTCGCTGCTCGGCCTCCTTCTTCGATTCGCCTGCGCCATAGCCTACTTCGATGTCGTCAATCAACACCTTTGAATAGAAGAATGGATGTGCTGTAGAGTATGTCTTGTCGTTGGCGGTCGAGAAGGCGATCTTGTGATGATTCTTCTGGCACCACTCGATAAGACGGCTCTTGTAATCGGTCTCCGACTCCAACAGAGAGTCAACTTTCAGGTATGTAGTATAAATTTTATTGATCAGGAGACGGTTGACAAAGTCGTAGCCCTGATCGAGATATATGGCACCCATCATCGCCTCGAAAGCATCCCCATAGATGTGTTTCTGGGTGATGTTATTTGATGAGTTGGTGATTACATAATCGTCTAACCCTAAGCGTTTTGCAACGCCGTTAAGTGATTGACGAGATACCATCTTTGAGCGCAGTTGAGTGAGGAACCCCTCATTCTTGTCGGGGAACTCGATGAACAAATAATCCGATGTTACGCTCTCAATCACAGCATCTCCCAAGTATTCAAGGCGCTCGTTGTTAATCTGACGGCCATCCTCCAATACTACCGATGCCGACTTATGTATCAGCGCCAATTTATAAAGCTCGATGTTATGCGGTATAAACCCGAACATATCGTCTATGGCGCAATAGAATCGTTTGTCGGCGCCAAAATTTCTACGTATCGGGCGTAATAAAAAATCAAACATTTCCTTAATCGTATGAATAAATAATGGCTGTCACACCTCTGTCCGACAGCCTTATACAACCAATTATTCGACTTGGTCCCCCTCTCCGATATAAACTTCTCTATATCTTGCGGAAGATGATAGAAGAGTTGTGGCCACCGAAGCCGAATGTGTTACTCAGTGCACTGCGAACCTCGCGCTTTTGAGCTTTGCCCAATGTGAGGTTGAGCTGAGAATCAATCTCAGGATCCAGATTTTCGACATTGATTGTCGGAGGAATGATATCCTTTGTTACAGCCATCACGCAAGCCAAAGCCTCGATTGCTGCTGTACCGCCCAACAAGTGTCCTGTCATGGATTTTGTCGCTGAGATGTTTAATTTGTAGGCGTGGTCTCCGAACAGACTCTTTATAGCCTTGATTTCGGCGATATCGCCAAGTGGTGTAGAAGTGCCGTGTGCGTTGATGTAGTCCAACTCTTCGATCTGCATATCTGCATCACGCAGAGCCTCGCGCATCGCCATCATAGCCCCCTTGCCCTCAGGATGGGGAGCTGTCATGTGATATGCATCTGCTGACATACCGCCACCAGCTACCTCGCAATAAATTTTAGCACCACGTTTTACCGCGTGCTCATACTCCTCGAAAATCAATGCGCCACCACCTTC
>CAYTGT010000195.1:0-796 GCA_964437405.1 uncultured Alistipes sp. | reverse complement strand
ATTACGAATCCATCACGATCGGCATCGAATGGACGTGAAGCGTGCTCAGGATCATCGTTGCGAGTAGAAAGAGCCTGCATTGCGCAGAAGCTACCTACTCCTGGATCGTTGATCGATGCCTCCGATCCTCCTGTAACGATGATGTCTGCCTTGCCCAAGCGAATTAGGTTCAAAGCGTCAATCATAGCGTGGTTTGATGAAGCGCAGGCCGATACTGTCGAGTAGTTAGGTCCCATGAACCCATACTTGAGCGAGATGAATCCTGCCGCAAGATCAATTACCATTCGAGGAACAAAAAATGGACTAAATCGAGGGGTATAATTCCCCTCGATATAGCCCTTACTCTCTTCGTAGAACGTTGTTGTTCCACCTGTACCTGAACCCCAAACGACACCGACCCTCTCGGGGTTAATCGTTTGGTTGTCAATGATCTGTGCATCGGCCAAAGCCTCATCAGCAGAGATCATTGCATACTGAGCAAAGAGATCGTACTTGCGTACCTCCTTACGGTCGAAGTATTTGGTCCAGTCGTAATCTTTTACTTCGCATGCAATACGCGAACGGAATTTCTCGGCATTGAATTTCGTGATTGGCGCTGCGGCACTCACGCCAGCTTCCAGATTTTTAAAATACTCTTCGATGGAGTGACCCAGAGGGTTAATTGTGCCTATACCTGTTACGACAACTCTTCTGCCTGACATAATCTAATTCCCGTATGCTACGAAAAAAGGTTTTTTAATTATTTTGTGTGAGCCTCAACGTACTCGATAGCAGCGCCTACAGTAGTGATCTTCTC
>CAYTGT010000194.1:0-3719 GCA_964437405.1 uncultured Alistipes sp. | reverse complement strand
GAACCAAGTTTATTTAATTTTTAATCGTCCACAATTTTTAGTGGACAGTAGTGTTTTGCATTAATAAACGCTAAGATATGAAGAAAAAATGGATTACCACAGCAGCTATTGCTGTAGGATTTTGCCTTGTAGTGGGTGGTTATAAGTATTACACCAACTCATCAGAAGGTGCTCAGAAAGAGGATATTGGCATGATACCCAAACAAAACATTCTGAATGTCAACGGTTTGAAAGTTTCATATCAACCACTGACCGACAATATAACTATGGTGGGTAACCTATTGCCTGATGAGGAGGTTGATCTCACGTTTGAGACCTCTGGAAAAATCGTGGAGATTTTCTTCAAAGAGGGTACAATCGTACGCAAAGGTGATATTTTGGCTAAGGTAAACGATAAACCCTTGCAGGCGCAGCTTTCGCGTTACGAAGCGCAGCTAAAGCTGGCTCAAGACCGAGTTTTCAGACAAAGTACACTTTTACAGAAAGATGCGGTGAGTCAGGAGGCATTTGAGCAGGCTCGCACAGAATTGGCAATCCTCAACGCCGACATCGACATCATTAAACAAAACATAGCTCTCACCGAATTGAAAGCTCCGTTTGATGGAATCATTGGTTTGAGAAATGTCAGCGAGGGAGCCTACGCCTCGCCAAGCCTTGTGGTGGCAAAGTTGACAAAGATCTCACCACTAAAGATCGACATGTACATCCCAGAGCGATACACCGAGCAGGTAAAGGTTGGCACACCGCTGAAATTTACTGTCGAGGGTCGCAACGAGGAGTATTCGGCTTCGGTTTACGCTCAGGAGTCGAAGGTATCTGATGGTACAATCACCGTACGTGCCATGTATCCTAACGCCAACCGTAAACTTGTCCCTGGACGTTTCGTAACGGCAAAGATCCGTATGCACGACATCCCAGAGGCAATAGCAATCCCAACCGAGGCAATCGTGCCTGAGATGGGTGTGGATAAGGTATTTGTATATCGCGGCGGTAAGGCTTATGCTACGAGTGTTAAGACAGGAATCCGTACCGATTCGCAAATCCAGATCATCGAGGGTCTGAATATCGGCGATACAATCATTACCTCAGGAACTTTGCAGTTGCGCGAGGGATTACCTGTAAAACTTGATGTTGTAAAATAAAGCAGTTTTGGGAATATGAATATATCAGAACTTAGCATACGCCGACCCGTACTCTCCAGCGTGATGACGATAATTATCCTGATATTCGGAGTTATCGGTTATACTTCGCTCGGTGTCAGAGAGTACCCAAGTGTCGACAACCCTATCATCTCGGTAAACTGCTCTTATCCAGGAGCTAATGCAGATGTAATTGAGAATCAGATTACCGAGCCGTTGGAGCAGAACATCAACGGTATCCCAGGTATCCGTTCGCTGTCGAGTGTCAGTAGTCAGGGTTCAAGCCGTATTACGGTAGAGTTTGAGCTTTCGGTCGATTTGGAAACCGCCGCAAACGATGTTCGAGATAAGGTTTCACGTGCACAGCGATTCTTGCCACGCGACTGCGACCCTCCGACCGTAGCAAAGGCAGATGCCGATGCCATGCCAATTTTGATGGTTGCCGTACAGAGCGACAAGCGCTCATTGTTGGAGATCAGTGAGATTGCAGACCTAACGGTTAAGGAGCAGTTGCAGACCATCAGTGACGTGAGTAGCGTACAGATTTGGGGAGAGAAACGATATTCGATGCGTATCTGGTTAGACCCAGCTAAGATGGCGGGATACGGCATTACGCCAGTCGATGTAAAGACCGCTCTCGACAAAGAGAATGTTGAGTTGCCTTCGGGAAGTATCGAAGGAAACACCACCGAGCTTACCATCCGCACGATGGGATTGATGCACACCGCTAAGGAGTTCAACGACTTAGTTATCAAGGAAGATGCCTATCGAATCATACGACTGAGCGATATCGGCCGTGCAGAGTTGGGCCCGCAGGATACGCGCAGTTACATGAAGATGAACGGCGTGCCGATGTGTGGAGTCGTGGTAATTCCTCAGCCAGGAGCAAACCATATCGACATCGCAGATGCGGTGTATGAGCGTGTCGAGATGATGAAGAAGGATCTTCCTGAGGACGTGGTGTTGAAATATGGTTTCGACAATACGAAGTTTATCCGCGCCTCTATCAACGAGGTGAAACAGACTGTTTACGAGGCATTTATCTTGGTGGTAATCATCATCTTCCTCTTCTTGAGAAACTTCCGCGTGACGTTGATCCCTTGTATCGTGATCCCCGTATCGCTCATCGGAACATTCTTCTTGATGTATCTGGCAGGATTCTCGATCAACGTACTCTCGATGTTGGCCGTTGTGCTTTCGGTGGGTCTGGTTGTCGATGATGCAATCGTAATGACGGAGAATATCTACATTCGTATTGAGCGAGGTATGCGCCCATTTGAGGCGGGAATCGAAGGTGCGAAGGAGATCTTCTTCGCGGTAATCTCGACCTCAGTCACACTGCTTGCCGTATTCTTCCCAATCGTCTTTATGGAGGGTATGACGGGTAAGCTCTTCATCGAGTTTAGTTTGGTTATTTCGGGTGCGGTGATTATCTCTACATTCGCTGCGCTCACCATCACCCCGATGCTTGCATCAAAAATTTTGGTACGTCAAGAGAAGAAGAATTGGTTTTACGTCAAGACTGAGCCTTTCTTCGTTTGGCTTAATGACTTTTATAGTAGCACGCTCAATTCGGTACTCAAGCGCAGATGGATCACCATACCTGTGGTGCTAATCATGTTTGGATTAATCGGCTGGTTGTGGACTTCGATACCAGCCGAGTTAGCTCCGTTGGAGGATAGATCTCAGATTACGATTCGTACAATGGGTTCGGAGGGTGCCACATACGAGTATATCCGCGACTACACCGAAGGTCTAAACCTTATGATCGACTCTTTGGTACCTGAATCGGCTTATGTCACAGCTCGAGTAAGTAGTGGATCGGGTAATATCCAGATCGCGTTGGATGACATTGCCAACCGTAAGCGTTCACAGATGGAGATTGCCGAACAGCTGTCGGGAGTGGTGCGCAAACAGACCAAAGCGAGAGGTTTCGTACAGCAGCAGAGTACGTTCGGTTCACGCCGAGGCGGTATGCCTGTGCAGTATGTTTTGCAGGCTATGACCATCGAGCGCCTGCAAGAGGTGTTGCCAAAGTTTATGGAGGAGGTTTACGCAAGTCCTGTATTCCAGATGGCCGATGTCGATCTGAAATTTAGTAAGCCAGAGGCTCGTATCAATATCAACCGCGACAAAGCCAATATGTTGGGAGTTTCGACACGCGACATCGCACAGACCCTGCAGTATGGCTTGAGTGGTCAACGTATGGGATATTTCTATATGAATGGTAAGCAGTATGAGATCTTGGCCGAGATCAATCGTCAGCAACGAAACAAGCCTGCCGACCTAAAGTCAATCTACTTGCGAAGCTCAAGTGGCGAGATGATACAGATGGATAACTTGGTCGAGGTGAAGGAGAATGTTGCTCCGCCAAAACTCTACCACTACAACCGATTCCTTTCGGCTACCATCTCATGTGGTCTGGCCAAAGGGAAGACCATTGGTCAAGGTTTGGAAGAGATGGATCGTATCGCAGCCGAAGTGTTGCCAGATGACTTCCGTACGGCTCTTACAGGAGACTCGAAGGAGTTTAGAGAGAGTTCATCGAGCTTGATTTTTGCTTTCATATTGGCTATCGTC
>CAYTGT010000193.1:0-3736 GCA_964437405.1 uncultured Alistipes sp. | reverse complement strand
ATGCCGATGATCCAGCTCCAAGAGCCGGCACCATACTTAAACTCCTTAGAAGCCTCATAGAGTGGTTTCACCAAGTCGAAAGGTACGGTAGTCTCCATAATCGGAGCAAGTGTCGCACCCAAAGTGATTGTGCGCCAAGGTGTCTCGCCTGGCATTGGGATTCCTGGAGCGGCCGAGCCGTTGCCATTATTCTCGCCTGCTTGTGGATAACCAATGGTGTAGAGACCGCTCTGATGACCCATCAAACGGCTTGCGCAGTAGGCACTGCTCACACCTGTCTCAGAGATCAGAATCCAACCCTTGTCGTTATTCTTGAAAAGACATGGGAATGTGTAGCCATCGCCCCAGCCGTTCTTTCCGATTGGATCGTCAACGGTATAAGCTGTTTCGTAGCTCGGATATGTACGCATCCAACCGCCCATAGGCTTAACCTGTGGACAAAGGAATGTTGTGCTGCCCTGAGGCATCATAAATCCTGTTGCCTCGCTCTCAACAACACAGGTGCGGGTATCGCCCTGCTGGTACATACGATATTTGAGAGCCACGTCACGATCCGATACGCGGAACACGATGTCGTAAATAGGTCTGTTACCCTTAGCGAATGTTAAAACAGCTTCAGTAGCCTTGTAATCAACCTTGCTCTGCTTGATGGTCTTTACCGAATAATGTTCCTCGATAAGACGTGGCGCAACTTTTTCGGGCAACATGGCCATACCCTCGGTGTAGTCGCCAATGTTGGTTTTGAGTCCCAAAGGCGATGGTAGGATAAACTCCTGATTGTCGTATGATACTTTGTAACTTGGCTTACCGTTATCATCTGATACCGTGACTACGATTTTTCCATCAGGACTATTAAACTTTCTCTCCTCTGCAAATGTTGGTAGCGAACAGCAGATCGCCAAAGCCAACAATACAACAATTCTCTTCATTATTAATTAGTTTTTAGTTATTTCTTCTCGTTTTTCCAATAGGCTTTATCCTCCTTCGGATTGAAGTCGCGGATCATGTAGTAGACCTGCTTAGGCTTGTACTCCTTGTCGAATGGCAGAGGGTAGTTGTTGGCGCCTAACCATGAGTCGCGATCCGAGAGATTCCAGAATGTTACGTTAGTCACAACATCCTTATGCTTGCGTAAAACTCTGAATAGAGCACTGTATTGCTCCTCCTGCTTTGCCTTAGCCTTGTCGTCAATTTTCTGCTCCTCGCCACGGTTGAAGCGGAGTTGACCACCCATCTCGGTGTTGACTCTGATGTCAAGCTCGGTGAAGTGGATCTGCTTTACGATAGAGCTATACTTTACGATAGCTGCCTCGACATCTTCCATACTTGGCCCATAGATGTTGTAGTGACCCTGCATGCCGATTCCGTCAATTGGAACACCAGCCTCCTTCATCTCCTTGACCATCTCATAGATGCGATCACGCTTTGCAGGATCGGCGGCGTTATAATCGTTGTAGAACAGGAGTGCCTTTGGGTCGGCTTCGCGGGCAAACTCAAACGCCTTAGCGATAAACTCTTCGCCGCAGAGCTTATAATGACGAGATTGGCGATAAGGGTTACGCTTCTTACCCTCACGATCGAGATATGGGCCATCAACTATGGCTTCGTTCACTACATCCCATGCGTAAACAATATCCTTGTAACGATTTACAACGGCATGGATATGGGTGCGCAGACGCTCATAAAATAGCTCCTTCGATACAGGTTTGCCATCCTTGTCGGTGAACATCCAATCTGCAAATTGGCTATGCCAGCAGAGGCAGTGACCACGTAATTTAATACCATTTTCGCGGCAGAAGTTAGCGATCTTGTCAGCATTTGCCCAATTAAATTGTCCCTCACGAGGTTGCAATGATACGGGTTTCATGTCGTTCTCGGCTGTCATGCTGTTATAGTTTTGCTTGATCAGCGCTTTGTGTGCGGGATCAGAGACGTTACGCATGTTGACAGCAACACCTATCGTAAAGTATTTCTTATAGCTATCCTTCAGGCCTTTGGTGTCATTTTGTTTTGCGCCCTGAGCCGAAGCATCATAAGTCGCAGTGAGCATCATCAGCGCAAGGCCGAGCGTTGTAAATAGACGTTTCATTGTTTTTTGTATCGAGTTTTAGTGTTTTACAAATTTTGGGGCAGTAATGTAGGTTTTATATCATCTCTATTTCTTGTTTTTAAATAGGTGTGGAACAAACTCCTTGAAGCAGCGGCGCCATGTGAGCCACTCGTGGGCTGTGCCTTGCGACTCATAGAAGTTTACGTTGATACCCATCTCCTTCAATGAGTCTGTCATCGGTTTTGTGCCGAAGTTCTCCTCCGATCCGCAACCCATGAAGAAGTAGTTGATCTGCTTGTTGAACTTCTCAGCATCGGCAAAAACCCCATCAAAACAAGTCTTGAGGTCAACGCCGAAAATTGCACCGCTGAAGCTGCCCAAATATGCAAATTTATCCATATTCTGCAACACCACGTTGAAACTCTGGTAACCGCCCCATGAAAGACCCGCCATAGCTCGGTTTGCTCGGTCGCTCTTTGTGCGGAATGTGCTGTCAATCATCGGGATAAGATCTTTTAACAATACATCGTAGAATGAAGCACCATATTTAGCTCTCTCCTCATTTACGTTTGAACCTGGACGTGGCGCAAAAGGTGCTTCCACATCGCCACTCTCCATCACTACGATCATAGGCTCGCACTTGCCTTCGGCTATGAGGTTGTCCATGATATGGTGCATCATGCCTTGTGTGCTCCAGCCTGTCTCATCCTCACCCATGCCATGTTGCAGATAGAGTACAGGGTAACGCTTCTTCGATTTGGTCTCATATTCGGCAGGGGTGTAGACCATTGCGCGGCGGTACTCCTGCTGTGACTCTGCGTAATATGTTACCGAACGCACCTGACCATGATGTACCATCTGTGGGCGATAGTAGTCACCCTCGTTACCCTCTGGGATCTCAATACCTCCCGCCACGCGGCAACATCCGAAGAATGAATATGTCGCAGGATCAACTACCGAAAGTCCATCAGCGATAAGGAAATAGTAGTGGAATCCTACCGCCAAAGGATCGGTCTTGGCATTCCAGAAGCCGTTGGCATCACGCTGCATAGGGTACTTCTTGCCGTAGATGTCGACCTGAAGATTATTAGCCTGAGGTGCATAAAAACGGAAATATGCACGACCATCGTTGTCAACTCGTGGGAAGGCATTACCTGGAACATTTGTCGAAGCTGGCTTTGTGAAGCTCATCACATCTTCAGCAGGTGCCAACGAAAACTCCCACCAATCGAAGTTGAAGAGCTTAGGACCTTTGCGACCCTTGAAGGCAAAGTAGAGGTCATGTACTCCGCTTACAGGCTTTATGTCGGTAGTCTGGAGTGTTGTCCAACGCTCCCAACCGCCTGTGTGTGGTACGTTGATTACAGCGATAGGCTCGCCCTCCATTTTGTCGATATATACTTCGATGCGGCCACCACGCAATGCACTCGCTACTGAGACACTTAAACTATGAGCCTTCTTATCTGAGAAATCCACCTCGCGCACCTTGATAAAATCGCCATTGTGAATCTCCGAGATGTAAACGCCACCCTTAGCGTTAGGCTCCGACTTCAGACCTTGTGCCCATGCGATAGTCTCAGCCTCGACACGTGTGTAAGGGTTGAGTGTGCCGACAGGTTTCACACCCTCTCGGGTAGGGTTGATAATAGGGAATGTGCCATCCTCGTTGTATGTAAACTGCTCAAC
>CAYTGT010000192.1:0-3751 GCA_964437405.1 uncultured Alistipes sp. | reverse complement strand
ACAAAACGTGGATATGAGATATTGTTTGAATCACCATAAGAGTATGGAGCAATCATCACGAAGTAGAAAGGCATCTTATTCTCCTTATCGCCCCAATCCTCGCGCCACTGCTGTACCATGCGAGCCTGCAACTTGTCGTATGTATCTACATCGGCCAAATTCGAGCAACCCTGATACCACAAGAAACCTTTAGCGTTGAATTGACGGATAGGAGCCAACATAGCGCAATAGAGCTCAGTTGGTTTAATGCTGTGCTTCTTCTGAGCAGCCTCATATCCTTCTGCCGACAATACGTCAACAATCGCCTGCTTTGGCATCCATGACTCGATGCGAGTACCGCCCCAATTCGAAGTAATAATACCGATAGGGAAATCTACGTTGTCGATGATGTGACGTGCAAAGAAGTATGTTGTAGCCGACATATCAGCGGTAGCCTTTGGCGATGCGCACTGCCACTCACCACCCTTGCAATCCCACTGATCCTCCTCAAACGAACGGTTGCGGGTTACGGTAAACATACGAATTTTATTCTGGAACTTGCCACTCTCGATGATATAATCCAAAGACTTCTCAACAGGCTGACGGCCAAAACCCTTCACAGGCATCTCCATATTACTCTGACCTGAAGATACCCAAACATCTCCGATCAAGATATTCTCCAACACGATCTTATCGCCATCGCTGATGGTGATCGTCTGAGGATCGAACGAGCCCTTTGGTGTAGCCACCTTAACAGCCCAATTACCCTCCTTATCAGCCACGCACTGAGCCTTCTGCTTGCTCCATGACACTGTGACCAAAACCTTCTTTCCAGCATCAGCCTTACCCCAGATGTTTACATCTGTCTGCTGCTGAATTACCATATTGCTACCCAATACCTTAGGCAACACTACCTTTGCAGAGGCTCCCACAGCGAGAGTCGCCGCCACGAATAATAAAAATAACTTCTTCATATTGACTTGTTTTAAGTTTTATTTTACGTCATTCCATCTGTCTGTTCTAAATGGCACCGCAGGCAGATCATACATACTCCTCAGATTTCCACCTTCTGGAACATTGTGGAAACAGTAACGCACCGCTTGAGGCTCTTTAACCTGATCGCTCCACACCGTAACCACACTACCCCACACTTTAGCTTGAGCCTTATGGAAAACTCGGTCAGCACCAGCGATCTCGAAACCCGTAACGGGCACGTCATACCACGGTTTAAGTCCTTCGGCTACATTCTTCATCTTCACCAGCACCTTGCCATCCTTAATCTCATGCGACTCATACTGCGGAGCATTTGGCTCAAAACCTTTATAGCCATAGGTATTTTTCAATGCCAATGCAGCCAAGCGCTGACCCACCTCAAACTTTTTAGCTGGATGGATACAGGTTGCCTCTCCTAAATCGGTTGTAGCCGCCATTCCGCTATTCGGAATCAGCTTCAGAGCACGCTCTTGACACTCGATAAACAGTGGTAGAGTGGTATCTTTATAAGTGTTACAATAGAAGTATGGAGCAATCATCACATAGTAGAAAGGCATCTTCTCCTCCTTGTCGCCCCAATCCTCGCGCCACTGCTTCACCATACGCGCCAACATCACATCATAATGGTCGATATCGCCCTGATACTCTAAACTCTGATAACCTAAATTAGCCTCACCTTGATACCAAAGGAAACCTCGCGCCTTGAATCGTTTGATGGGCGCAATCATCCCACAATAGAGGTCTGTCGGTTTTATATGATGCAGAGTATGTTTATGTTCAATCTGCTCTTTGGTCAAAATATCCTCCAGAGCCGACATCGGCATCCAAGACTCCACTCGCGAACCACCCCAATCGGCCGTAATGATAGCTATCGGATAGTTAAACTGCTTCGCTAAATTATACGCAAAGAAATATGCTGTTGCTGATGAGAGCGAAACGGTATGAGAATTTGCTTTCCACCACTCGCCTTCGCAATCCCACTGCTCCTCCATATATGAACGTTTGTTAGGCACGCTGAACATACGTATGCGGTCAGCCATCGTTGCTCCATCGAGGATATAATCCAAAGCATTCTCTACGGGTTGATTTCCAAATCCGCTCATCGGCATCTCCATATTGCTCTGACCTGCACAGACCCACACATCGCCCACCATAACATCCTCAAGCGTGAGCGCCTCTCCATCGCTGATAATAATCGTGTGTTTATCATACGAGCCAACAGGTGTTAGAACCTTCACCTCCCACTCACCACTATCATCAGCCACGGTTTTAATCTTCCTGTTCGACCATGAAGGCTCTACTACGACCCTTCTTTGAGGTTCGGCCTTACCCCAGAGCGTAACCTCTGTGTTTTGCTGCAACACCATGTTACTACCCAAAATCTTTGGCAAGACAACCTTTGCCGAGACTTCACACGTAGAGCATATAACAGCCAGAAGCAATAGCAACCTTTTCATAAAATTTGGATCACAAACCTTTGAAAAACTATGGCAATCGGTGCGCCCCTTAAAGAGCGCACCGTCACCATCAATTATAAAATCTTTAAGCGCTTAGAGGCTTAGATCTCCAACTTACGTGCGCCATCAGAGATTACAACGTCATAGATCTTTGGCTCATGGCCATAAGCTGCGTTGAACTTCTCCTTAGCAGTTGCGATGAAGTTGTCATACAACTCAGCCTTAACCAAGTTGATTGTACAACCACCGAAGCCACCGCCCATGATACGAGAACCTGTTACGCCGCACTCCTTAGCAATAGTTGCCAAGAGATCCAACTCCTCGCAGCTAACCTCGTAATCCTTAGACATACCCCAGTGAGTCTCGTACATACGCTCACCAACAGTCTCCAAGTCACCAGCCTCCAAAGCAGCACATACATCAAGTACACGCTTCTCCTCGCCGATAACGTAACGAGCACGCATATAATCCTCCTCAGAGATCTTATCCTTCACAGCGTCCAACTGATCCATTGTAGCACCACGCAAAGTCTCCTGACCCAAAATCTTAGCAACGCGCTCGCAAGACTCACGGCGCTTGTTGTATGGAGAACCTACCAACTCGTGCTTAACAACAGAGTCAACCAACACCAAACGGTAGCCATACTTCTCAGGATCGAATGGGAAGTATGCGTACTCTGATGAAAGGCAATCCAAACGCATCAAGTTGCCCTTCTTGCCATGTACAGAAGCAAACTGATCCATGATACCACACTTCACACCACAATAGTTGTGCTCAGTAGACTGACCGATGCGTGCCAACTCAAACTTATCGATCTTATCCTCGTTGTAGAGGTGGTTCAAAGCGAAAGCAAATGTTGACTCCAAAGCTGCTGATGATGAAAGACCAGCACCGAGAGGTACATCACCACCGAAAGCTGTATCGAAGCCCTCAACCTTAAAGCCACGCTTCTGGATCTCGCGAGCGACACCAAAGATATAGCAAGCCCATGACTGCTCAGGCTTATCCTCCTCGTTCAAACCGAACTCAGCGTAATCTTTCAAGTCAACTGAATAAGCGCGGATCTTATCTGTACCGTTAGGCTTAATCTCTGCTACCATGCCCTTATCAATAGCACCTGGGAATACGAAACCACCGTTGTAGTCAGTGTGCTCACCGATGAGGTTGATACGACCTGGAGAAGTATAAAGCTCACCTGTTGTGCCAAACTTCTCTGCAAATTTCTCTCTGATCAATTGAATGTCCATAGTTTTAATTTTTAGTTTAGTTTATTATTAGATTGATAGATTTTTCTAAGTTTTTAGAGTCTCACGTTAATTACC
>CAYTGT010000191.1:0-3769 GCA_964437405.1 uncultured Alistipes sp. | reverse complement strand
GTCGATTGTTTTATCTTGGATGATCTCTATAAAGATGCGATGGAGGCTAACTCTCCCATTGTGAGAGAGAATTGCTGGGAGTGGTATACCTCGGTCGTGAGAACTCGTATGCACAATGAATCACAGGAACTGATTGTCTTCACACGTTGGCATGAGGATGATTTGATTGGAGTGATTCGCTCGCATGAACGATGTGTTGATCTCTGTTCTTGGGAGGATGTTGATCGAGTCGGGCCGCAAGATTGGCTCTCGATAAATCTTGAAGCGTTGAAAACTTCGTTGCCGACCGATATCGACCCTCGTCATGTGGGTGAAGCTCTCTGGCCTGAGCGTCAGAATGCCACGCTTCTGGAAGCTAAACGGCGCTTGGATCCTATGAAATTTGAGTGTATGTATCAAGGTCGCCCATCCTCTCAAGCGGGATTGTTGTATGGAGATGGATTCCAGACTTATGAAACTCTGCCCAGAGAGATTGTGCGCCGCTCCAACTATACTGACACCGCCGACATGGGAGATGATTATCTCTGCTCGGTGAGCTACGCAGTCGATGCCGATGGGGTGATCTATGTTTTAGATGTGGTCTACTCGCGTGAGCCGATGGAGCAGACTGAAGGAGAAGTGGCGCAGATGCTTGTCCGCTCGGATGTGCGTTCGGCACTTGTTGAGAGTAATAACGGCGGTCGAGGTTTTGCGCGAGCAGTGCAACGCCTTGCGCCGCGAGTTAAAGTTGATTGGTTTCATCAGAGTGGAAACAAGGAGGCGCGAATCCTCTCCAATTCAGCCACCGTGCAACACTCGATTCGCTTCCCGAAACTGTGGATGCAGATGTGGCCAGAGATGTATGCTCACTTGAGTAACTATCGCCGCGACTTCAAGTCCAATCGTTGGCACGATGCGGCGGATGTTCTGACAGGAATCGTGGAACAAGAGGCCACCATGCAACGCCCTACTAAAATCCATCGTGTGGGATTCTTTCCTCGCATCTGAAATTGAAAATTTTGGATGCGAAAAAATAAAAGGAGCTACTCTGAAAGTGTTGAGTAGCTCCTAATGTAATGCTTTAGGTAAAGTGGGTTAAATACCTTTCAGTGAGTTGATTTTGGACTCGAACTCAAGTTTTAGTTCAGTTATCAAATCCTTCACGCTGATGATCTTCTCGGCACGCCAAGCATTGCTTCCGCAGAAGGCATAACCCTGCTCCATTTTACCCTTGAAGGCGTTGTAAAGAGCGAGCATGATACAGTATGGCGAGCGATTGATGTCGCATGTTTTGATACAATCAAATGGGCACGCCTTTGGTTGCTTGAGACCCAACTTCACTTTCTCCAAAAAGCTGTTATGGATAGCGCGTCCAGGCAATCCGACAGGACTCTGGATAATCTCGATATCATCTTTTTGAGCAGAAATATAGCTTTGCTTGAAGATATCCGAAGCGTCACATTCGGTGGTGGTGACGAAGCGTGTTCCCATCTGTACTCCGTCTGCACCCAATGCGATGATGTTGTAGATATCCTCGCCTGTATAGATGCCGCCACCAGCGATAACAGGGATATGACGACCCTGCTTCTCGCCAATCTCCTTAGCTGCAGCAGCAACCTCTGGAACGATCTTCTCCAATGAGAAGTTTTCGTCTGTGATTTGGTCGTTGTTGTAACCCAAGTGGCCACCCGCTTTAGGGCCCTCGACTACCACTGCATCGGGGGTATATCCATACTCTCCGATCCAGCGTCTTGCGATGAGTTGCAGGGCTCGAGCCGATGATACGATTGGAACCAATTTGGTGGTTGAATCCTTCTCAAGGAATGATGGCAGGTTGAGCGGAAGTCCTGCACCTGAGAATATGATGTCTGCACGCTCCTTGATGGCGGTCTTTGCCATGTCGGCAAAGTTGGTGAGGGCAACCATTATGTTTACTCCGATGATTCCCTTTGTTGCCTGACGAGCCTTCTTGAGTTCCTCTTTCAAGCCATAGATGCTTGCTTCGGCGAAGTTTGATGCGAAATCGCGGTATATCACTCCTAATCCTGCTGATGCGATAACGCCTATACCGCCAGCATTAGCTACGGCTGAGGCTAATCCCGATAGCGATACGCCTACGCCCATACCTCCCTGCACGATAGGAACTTGTGCCAAGAGGTCTCCGATTTTTAGTGTTTTCATGTAACAGTATTTTGTTTATCCAAACTTTTGTTTAGCTCCGCAAAGGTAGTAAAATATCTTAAATGGTAAAAATAATGTTGTATATTTCCTATTTGTTTTTACAGATGAGGGTAGTCGGTTCCTCGTTGTGTGTCCGCCAAATTTTGCATTTTGCATTAAAAGATGTGGAATGACATAACGCTGAGATGTCGCTCAAAAATATAAATTCCAAAAATAAATAAGCCCTCGAAAATCGCGAGGATTCTCAAGGGCTAAGATATAAGATATTTATGTTGCCGTTTTTACAAAATCTCTTCTAATCGAGCTACGGGCGAGATTCCCAAATCGGAGATCATCCCCTTCTGGTAACGGTAGTAACCCGAAATGGCGATCATAGCGGCATTGTCGGTTGTGAATTTCAGTTCGGGAATGAATGTACGCCATCCTCGGCGGCGGCCAGCTTCAGCAACGGCTTCTCTCAAACCTGAATTGGCTGAGACACCTCCTGCGATAGCTACATCTTTGATTTTTAGAGCTTTGGTAGCTTTGATTAGTTTGTCGAGCAGAATATCAATGATGGTTGCTTGTAATGAAGCGCAGAGATCGGCTTTATTCTTCTCGACAAAGTCGGGATCCTCCTTCACTGCATCGCGCAGGGTGTAGAGGAACGAGGTCTTAAGTCCAGAGAATGAATAGTCGAACTCGCCCTTAACATGAGGCTTGGCAAAGTTGAATGCCTTGGGGTTACCCTCTTTGGCTAAACGATCAATCACAGGGCCTCCAGGGTAGGGCAGTCCCATCACTTTGGCACACTTATCGAAGGCTTCACCTGCGGCGTCATCTATCGTTGAGCCGATGATCTCCATCTCAAGTGGAGAGTTGACCTTGACGATCTGAGTGTGTCCGCCGCTGACTAACAGGCAGAGGAATGGAAACTCAGGATGTGGCAACTCTCTGTCGGGTAGATCGACAAAGTGTGAAAGGATATGTCCTTGTAGGTGGTTGACCTCGACGAGTGGGATGTTGTTGGCAATCGAGAGTCCTTTGGCAAACGATGTGCCTACAAGCAATGAACCGAGTAATCCTGGACCGCGAGTGAAAGCGATGGCATCAATCTTGTCGATGGTAGTACCAGCCTCCTTGAGTGCGGTATCAACCACAGGGATGATGTTTTGTTGGTGGGCGCGTGATGCCAATTCGGGTATCACACCGCCATACTTCACATGCACGGCTTGCGATGCTATGACGTTGGATAATAGTGTCGTACCACGCAAAACGGCAGCCGAAGTGTCGTCACATGAGGACTCAATGCCGAGAATTGTTATATCCATAAACAGCTTTTATGCTAAATTTTTTCTATTTTAATAGAAAAATGGTTACTTTTGTAGGATTTATGACCTTAGTTACATGCGCAAAGTTACGAAAATATTGTTAAAGGCACTATCAGTTACGCTTTTGTTTCTGATATTTTGTCCTATTGTGCTCACTTTGGTCGTTGAATTGCCATCGGTGCAGAACTATTTGGTTGACCGTGCAACGGAGTATGTTTCGAAGAAATTGGAGACCAAAGTTTCGATCGACAAGATTAAAATCGGAGCATTGGGTAGTCTGCGTGTGGATGGTTTCTATG
>CAYTGT010000190.1:0-3814 GCA_964437405.1 uncultured Alistipes sp. | reverse complement strand
GGACTTCGCACCTCGCTCTATACAGCGGGGTGCGAAAACCGTTGTGTAGGGTGCCATAACCCTCAATCGTGGGATGAGAATGGCGGTGAGGCAATGACGGTAGAACAACTCTTCGAGGAGATTGTCGAAGCTGATATGAATGTTACATTTACGGGAGGCGATCCAATGTTGCACCCCGAAGGGTTTACAGCATTGGCACGTTTGATCCGCGAACGTACTGATAAAACTATTTGGTGCTATACGGGTTACCGCTTTGAGGATCTGTTGAAAAACCCTGCAAGACGTAAATTGCTGGAGTTATGCGATGTGGTGGTGGATGGCCGCTACGAGGAGTCCCAACGCGATCTTAGCCTAAGATTTCGCGGTAGCCGCAACCAACGCATCATAGATGTCACTCGCTCCTTACAAAGTGGCGAGGTAGTTACACTAATGGATTAGCAGAGGGCTGAACAACACGGTTTCGCACATGCACGCCTACCTTTCTTCTCCCCTACTTCTGGAACTGCATTGTGAAATTTCTGAGCCAACGCATCACAGGGCCGCTCACCAACTGACAGATCGGGATAAAGAGTCTAAACCACCAATCGGGCACCTTGCATCGCTGACCTCTAAACAATCCATTGAGCGAGCGGCGAGCACAACTCTCAGGCGTCATCAGTATTCCCGTTTTCACCCCGAAGCGTTGCAACTTAGGTGACAAACCATAGAGATCGGTTGCAATACCCGCAGGGCAGATAGCCGTAACAATCACACCCTTATCGCGCACCTCCTTAGAAAAGGCCACCGAAAAGCTCTTTAAATAGGCCTTGCTTGCGCTATATAACGACAACCCAGGATAAGGCATCCAGATCGAATAAGACGACATATTGAGAATATAGCCTCCACCCCTTCGGATCATATCTTCGGCATAGAGTTGACACATCAGTGTCGCAGTTATATCGTGCAGATAGATCACACGCTTGATGCGCTCGGCAGGGGTTGTCAAAATATCACAAAACGAGAAGATACCAGCATTATTAATCAACACATCCACCTTAATCTGCTCTCGTTCGGTCCATGCAAATAACTCCTCGGCAGCAGTCGGGGTTGCCATATCTTTTGTATAACTGCGCACCCAAACTGCACTATTCGCATGACGCACCTCCTCAGCCGCAGTCTCCAACTCCTCTTCACCCGAAGCTACCATCAGCACGTTATACCCCATCGAAGCAAGCCTTAAGGCATAACATCTGCCTATTCCCTTCGATGCACCCGTCACCAAAGCGGTCTTACTACCAGCCAAAACCTCTCCTCTGCGCATCTTTTATAGTTTTAGCTCCTTACGTATCACCTCTGGCAGATTCTCACAATGGTGACAACACTTCATATCAATAGAATACATGCGAGCGATGCAATAATCCTTATTATCACATCCCGAACGATATGAGATATCGGCCTCTTTCATGTGATTTACAAATGCTGGATCATTGATCAGGGCACGCGCAATCTGCACCATCTCGAAACCCTCATCCAACACTCGCTCAATGCCCTCACGTGAAACAATACCTCCGACATATACCAACGGACCCTTCAGCGCCGCGCGGAACTTACGAGCATTCTCCAAGAAGAAGCACTCCTCGAAATCATACCGTTTGATCATCCACTGGCCGAACAACGAAACCACAATCTTCTGTGGCCACTGACTCCAAGGCATATAATAACCCATAGTCTTTGTCGGGATACGACCGCACATCACCGCCATCGGAGCACGTGACACAAAGCCCGAAGAGAGTACAATTCCTTGCACTCCGAAAGACTCAATCTGCTTTGCAATCTCGATTGATTCTGGCACCTGTATTCCGCTCTTAAAACCATCCTCCATATTGTGCTTCACAAGCACCGCCATATTATATCGCGCAGCCTGTTCCATCACCTCCTCCAAACACATATTCATAAATCGCATACGATTCTGAAGCGATCCGCCATACTCATCACGGCGGCGATTGGTCCAAGGCGAAAGGAACTGCGAGATCAGGTAGCCATGGCCTGCATGCACCTCCACACTATCAAAGCCTGCATCATGCGCAGTCTTTACCGCCAAACCGAAATCTTTGGCCATCAGAGGCAATTCCGAGCGGCGCAAACGGCGATGGAACGTAGGCGAATAGAGATTAAAACCATTCGAGGCCGATACAGGGAAACAACCTGCGGTAGACCAATGGGTCATATTTCCGCAATGGCCAATCTGGATACCCACAGCAGCACCCTCACGATGCACAGCATCGGTAATATCTTTGAGCTGAGGTACAATCTCATCTCTGAGCCAAAGTTGGCTATTGAATGATACTCCACTGCGATTTATCGAAGCGTAGGCCAAAGTTGTCATACCCACACCACCGCGAGCCACGCTCACATGGTAATCTTTCAGCGCCTGCGTAGGGCCGAAATCCTTACCCATAGACTCAAACGCTGCCGAACGGATTGTACGGTTACGCAGAGTCACAGGTCCCATCTTGTAGGGAGTAAAGAGCTTTGAATCTTTCAGATCCTTCATGATATATCGTTTTATTTTTCTGCTAATAGATAAATGGGATTATTCGCTTGCGGCCAAGACGCGTAAACTCCTCGCCGAACTCCTTTTCGTAACGCTTATAAAGCGAAGCCGAGCGTGGTGCAAGATTAGCAAAAGTCCACCACACAAACACGACACCTGCCCACGACCACGAAGCAATAGCGAAGCCTGTCCACTCCAACAACTCACCAAAATAGTTAGCCGAAGAGACAAAGCGGAACATTCCGCCACGAGGGATATAGTGACGTGTATCGCCAGGCTTACGCAGATGGCGAATTATATAATCCGATTGCAAATTCACAAACATACCAACAAAGAACAACACTACGCCGATGTAGATATATGGCTTGCTGAACCAATCGGCATAATATCCTTCGGGAGCGATATAGAAGATCCATCCACCCTGCATCAAGGCGTTGAGTGTATTGAAGATCATACCCATCAACACGATTCCGAGCGGCATCTTCGAGTTACCGCGCATCATCAACGGGAAGATAAACGAACGCTGGAAGTAATGCAGTTGAAAAACCGAAAACAACACCAATGGCACAACATCCCATTGTCTGTCAGAGATAGCCCACAACACACACATCATAATGAAAACGGGCGACTCCATCAGCACCCATCCCACTTTATTATTTACGGGTGGGCCATATCGGCGATCAAACAAATAGCCATATCCTGCCTCAAAAAATTGCAGCGCGACAAATACAAACAGCGCGACAATGGCCATCACGATGAGAAATGTGTTATATGTCGAGATTAATTCCATCTTTCTTTATTTTGAGTTATTCCCTAATTGCGAAGTATTCCTCGATTTGTCAATTTGCAAAGTTACAATTTTTTTCGATTTTTTATCCTTATATGGCAATTATAATCCGATTTTAGACACTTTCTCACCTTAATACAGGAGCACCACATCATTAATCCGCAAAACTTTTAGTGACACAGTAACACACACCACAAAAAAAGAGTTGCCGAAACCTTCGACAACCCTTAAATTTATAGAATCCGACAATGGATCTTACTTCACGAACTTTGAGTTCTGCAAGTATGCTGCACTCTTAGCAACACCCTCCCACATACGAGCGAAACGCTGCTCCTTAGTCTCACCCTCTGGGCCACGTGGCATCTCCTGCTCAACAACAAAATCCTTCCAGCCATTAGCGTAGAACTGCTTGTAGATAGCCTCGAAATCAATCTTACCGCTCTCGCCGATTACCAAATCATCCTTGATGTGAAGCATCTGGATACGATCTGGAT
>CAYTGT010000189.1:0-3818 GCA_964437405.1 uncultured Alistipes sp. | reverse complement strand
GAGGCCGAGAAGGAGTTGCGTTATTGTCATCAAAACGGACTCTCAATCCTCACCTCGACCGATGAGCGTTATCCTCGTTTGCTGAGGGAGATACCCGATTATCCTGCTGTGTTGTATGTTCGAGGGCGCATTGAGGCGCTCCAGAGGCACATGGTCTCGTTTGTCGGTACGCGCAAAATTTCGGCATACGGTCAGCGAATGAGTGACGAACTTGTGCGCGGTGTGCATGAGTTGGTGCCCGATGTGGCTATTGTCAGCGGTCTGGCCTTTGGTGTGGATGGTGCGGCGCATCGTGCGGCATTGGCTGTCGGGGCTACGACAGTTGCGGTTGTGGCAAATCCGCTACCCCATGTTACACCTGCCTCGCATGAGAACTTGGCCGCCGATATCGTGGCTCATGGCGGAGCTATCGTCAGCGAGCTTAACTCACAGACCAAGCAGAATGGCCGCTTCTATATCCCTCGCAACCGTATCATTGCCGCTTTGTCGGCAGGTACTGTGGTGGTCGAGAGCGGCGAGTCAGGCGGTTCATTATCGACCGCAGCCTTTGCCGATGGCTACAACCGTTCGGTGATGGCCGTTCCAGGGAGGGTCAGCGATAGTGGCTCGCGCGGTTGCAATCTGCTGATCCGTAATCGCAAGGCGCAACTTGTCTTGTCGGGGCGCGATATTGTCAGCGAGTTGATGTGGGAATTTGGTGTTGAGCAACCTACAGAAACGACCGTTGTGGAGTCGCCACTAAGCGAGGAGGAGCAGCGCTTCTTAGAGTTTTTTGACTCCGATCCGCTTACTATCGACCAACTGCAACTGCGTAGCGGGATGTCAATGGGCGAGCTGAGTTATATGCTGATGAGCTTAGAATTGTCAGGTGCAATCCAGCCCCTCGCAGGTAAGCGTTATGAGAAGATTATTTAATTGTGAATCAGTAGAATAAAAGAGATATGAGTTTGATAGATACCCACTCGCACCTCTATGCCGAGGAGTTCGATGAAGATCGTGACGCGGCCGTTCAGCGAGCACAGGAAGCAGGCGTTGAGGCTCTGCTACTGCCTGCGATCGACAGCGAGAGTCATGAGCGGTTGTTCGATCTTGTCCGAGCCTATCCTAAGTATTGTGTTCCGATGATGGGTTTGCATCCGACCTCGGTCAATGAAAATCCCGCTTGGCGCGAGGAGTTGGCTTTGGTCGAGAGGTATCTTGCCGAGCCGCCTGCGGGGATCATATTTTGTGCTGTGGGCGAGATAGGACTCGACTATTATTGGAGTCAGGAGTATGTCGCCGAGCAACGCGAAGCATTTGTTGAGCAGTGTCGCTTGGCGTGTAAATATGATATGCCCGTAGCAATCCACACCCGTTCGGCATGGAGTGATATGTGCGAGATTTTGGAGGCGGAGAGCGCACGTGCCGCGAGCCTTGGAGAGCGTTTAAGGGGCGTTTTGCATGCATTTTCGGAGGATGTGGAGTGCTACCGCAGAATCAAGGCGTGCGGTGATTTCCTGTTTGGAATCGGGGGCGTGGTGACCTTCAAAAAGGCCGCACTTGCCGACACCGTAGCGCAGATGGAGTTGGAGGATATAATCCTTGAGACCGATTGCCCATATCTGACTCCTGTGCCCCATCGTGGCAAACGTAACGAGTCCGCATACGTTGCATACGTATGCAACAAGGTGGCCGAGCTTAAGGGCGTTTCGGCCGAGGAGGTGGCTCGCATTACTACCCACAATGCCCGCCGAATGTTTCTCGGAGAGAGGGTTGGATGGGCGGAATAGTATAATAATATCTTTTATTTAAAATAGGTAAGTTGTTCGCAAACACTCTATAATTATGCAAAGAACTTCAGCGTGGAATTCGACCTCGGATGGCCGCCGTTCGTCAATTCTGATCATCTATACGGGCGGTACCATCGGTATGCGCATCGACCAAGAGTCGGGTGCACTTGTGCCCTTTGATTTCGGCGGCATATATGAGGAGTTTCCCGCCCTGCGCTACCTGCATGTCGATATAGACGTACATACGATGCCCAAGCTGATCGACTCCTCGAATATGCAACCCTCCGATTGGGTCGCTATGGCCGAGGTGATTCGCACCAACTACCATCGTTATGACGGCTTTGTCGTTCTGCATGGCACCGACACCATGTCCTACTCGGCTTCGGCGTTGAGTTTCATGCTCGAAAATCTCACCAAGCCTGTGGTCTTTACGGGTAGCCAAATCCCTATCGGTCGCCTGCGTACCGATGGTCGCGAAAACCTGATTACAGCCATCGAGATTGCGGGTGCTCGCCGCGCCGATGGTCGTGCTATGGTGCCAGAGGTGTCGCTCCTTTTCCACAGCTGTCTCTATCGCGGCAACCGCACCCAAAAGATGAGCGCCGAGGAGCTGGACGCCTTCTCCTCTCCGAACTTCCCTCCATTGGCCGAGGTGGGTGTAAAAATTCTGTATAACGAGTCGCTGATCGCCCGATGCGAGCCGAGTAGCGAGCCGCTCCGAATCGCCACCATGATGAGCGAAGGTGTGGCCATCATCAAACTCTTCCCAGGCATCGGCGAATACACTCTGCGTGCAATTCTCTCGGTCGAGGGTCTGCGAGGCGTGGTGCTTGAGACCTATGGTGCGGGCAACGCTCCGACCTCGGAGTGGTTCCTCAATCTGATGCGCGAGACGGTCAACAGAGGCGTGATTGTGATGAATGTGACGCAGTGTGACAACGGCTCTGTCGAGATGCAACTCTATGAAACAGGCTTGCGTTTGCAGGCGGCAGGAGTGCTTTCGGGCTACGATATGACCACCGAGGCGGCGATCACTAAATTGATGTATGTTTTGGGTCAAAATCTGCCATTGGAACAGAGTATAGAGCTGATGAAAAAGCCATTTCGAGGAGAATTTACTTTGCAGTAGTTTGTTTGATTAAAAATTTATTTGTATATTTCGGTCCGAAAAGTCTGCTAAAATGGTATCCGAGGGCTCTGGAAAGGGTGTTTTTGGGTGCAACGTGTTGATACGCAGCGTTTTGGGAGTTTTGGTCAGAATAGTGCGCGAATTTGATCCTCGACTGCGGTTGGGGGTGGTTACTGCCTGCGCAAGCGCTTGAAAGGCCATTTTTTTCGAGGAAGAAGCAAATTTTTTTGCCATCGAGCTAAAATTTTTAGCGAAGAGGTGATTTTTAGTGAAAAAGAGAATTTTTAATGATATAAACTAAATAACAAACACTAATTAAACTTTATTAAAACAGTTATGAAAAAAAATCTTATGTTTTTGGCAGTTGCTACTCTTGGCACTGTAAGCGCATTTGCACAGGACGCTGCTGCAGCAGCAGCTGAGACTGAGCTCGCAGGTGATACATTGCACCAGGTTTTGATGCAGAAGTTCCTCGAGGGAGGTTGGGAATGGATGTTGCCAGTATTGGTTTGCTTGGTAATCGGTTTGGCCGTAGCTATCGAGCGTATGTTGTACCTTTCATTCTCTAACATCAACACTAAGAAGTTTATCGCTGAGTTCGAGAAGACTTTGAACGAGAAGGGTGTTGAGGCTGCTAAGGATCTTTGCCGTAACACACGCGGTCCTATCGCTTCTATCTACTACCAGGGTTTGGATCGTATGGATCAGGGTATGGACGCTGTTGAGAAGGCTGTTGTTTCTTACGGTTCAGTTCAGACAGGTCAGATGGAGTCAGGTTTGACTTGGATTGGTTTGTTCATCGCACTTTCTCCAATGTTGGGTTTCATGGGTACCGTAGTAGGTATGGTTGGCGCGTTCGACCAGATTCAGGCTGCAGGTGATATCTCTCCAACAATCGTTGCTGGTGGTATTAAGGTTGC
>CAYTGT010000188.1:0-3819 GCA_964437405.1 uncultured Alistipes sp. | reverse complement strand
CCCTTTTTCATTTCGTCTTTTTGTTTAATTAAGTACTTAATTCGGCGCAAAGGTAAGCATTTTATTTTCTCTGGCAAACATTTACGCAAGAAAATTACAGATTTTGCTATTTCATAGTAGGTGTAACGCCATCTGGAAGAGTCCAATTTTCCGTATTTTGAGCATCACTAACATATAATGTCTGTAGAGACTCTTCGTTTTCTAAACTAACTTTATTTAGAGCGAGATTGTTTGATATATCCAAAACCTCGATTGCATTACTACAAAGACACTTCAACTCCTCCAACGATGTTGCCCCCGATATATCCAATGTTTCCAAATTACTATTACCTCCATAAGTAATACGTTTTAAGTTCGGGTTGTTTGACAATATTAATGATGTAGGTCCGACATTGTGCATAAATTCTAAATTAACTATAGAGGGGTTTTTGGACAAATCTATTTCTGCAATATTCACTGCGGTTATTACAAGATACTCAAGATTGGTAAAATATTCAAGTCCAGATAAGTCCGATATTTCCTTTACACTACCATTAATAATTAGATGATATACAGATTTTGCTTCTTCATAACTAATTTCGCCATCTCCGCTAACATCAATTGTCGAGTTTATTACATCTCCCGTTCCTCCATTTTCACCTTGAGCGTAGAGTGCATGATTCAAAATTAAAGATTTTAGAGCCGCATCTGGGAATGAAATGGTATTTGACATTGTACCAGATTGATCATCTCCATCCTCCCAAGTGCCGATTGTTGTGGTGGTTAAAGTCATTTCAGGAGATTCCCAAGTATTTAATGTAAGGTTAAATTTGTACTGATAACCAACCTCAAAGTCAATATTAGTTGTATAAGAGAATACCTCTCCGTCTAATGTCAAGTTAAACGAAATTGCGCCCTCTTGCGGATAAACAATTGCAGCGTAATTGCTCCCATCGCTCTCAAGTGGAGTAATTGTTGCCTTAGTTGTGCCAGCAGTAGCTGCTCCCGTTGCAAGGTTGATTGTACCATTTGTCGCTAATCCGCTGATGGTAAAGATCTTCTCTGTTGCTACTAATTCCTCTGCTGTAATGCCATTACCTGCTACTAACGATACAATAATCTTGCTCAATGAGTGTGTAAAATTAAGAGATACAGGACTCTCCTGTGGCGCAATATTTTGTGCTTGAGCATAGATAAAATCGCTATTGTAAAAATTTTCCACCTCAGATTGATTAGTCTCTACTGAAAACGCGTAAGCCGAGTTGTTTGCTACACTCGCCGCATAAGGATAATAGGCATAAACCGATAAGCGAGTATCCTTCGAATCCCAATAAACCTCGCTACCTTCAGGAGCATTGATATTGCCGTTTGAATAGGAGTAGGCTACATTGTCGAGAATGTTTCCCTGTGATGCCAGCGAGCCTGTAGATGATACGTAGACTCCTACTTTGTCGTTAGCCTCAAAGCCGTTTGCGTTTACGCGAGTCGCCGACATAGGAGCCTTGATGTCTCCTCGAAGTTTCAACTCATAGTTTGTGGAACTAATTTGCTCATCAGATGACTCCTTAGAGCAGCCCATCATCAACACACCAAGTGCTGACACCGCCAAGATTTGAAATAAGCGTTTCATTTTAGGTTAAGTTTTATGCGACTGCCACCTGTTCTCCTACGAACACAGAGCATGGACAAACTTGCCATGCAGTGCGGTCGTAGGAAAAACCGGTAAAAACAGACAAGAATGCCCATGCAAACGGGCATTCGCATAATCTGTTCCGATTTTTACTATGAAATTTCCTACGTTTCACTGCATTGGAACAAATAGCAAACGCTAATTAATAATATGTTATCGGGTGCAACTATGCGCCCTAAGAACAAAGATAGAAAAATTTTTCCACAATCCGCAACGCTCGGCCGAAAAAAAAGAGCGCCAACACACCGCTGACGCTCTGATCTTGACAATTTAATCACTGCCCTATTTCTTAATCACATAAGGTTTATCGACAATCTTCTCGTTTGTATTCGGTGGAGAGACAATCAACAGAGAACATCCATGAGGAGCGATCTCCTCCTCGTAGCGATCGCGTGGGCCGATTTTGGCAACATCCTTCTGACGCCATACATCGCGGATAGTGATCTCCTTGCTCCACAAACCGAGTGTGCGAGGCGTAAACCCGATCTTCTGAGGATTGGCCGAGGTATTGAAGAGACCCACCGCCAAATTGCCGTTCTCAAGAATCTTCACATAGACCACATATCCATTGCCTCGGAAGTAAGGCACAGCACGCATACCCAGAGGATCCTGCATGATATCGTTAACCTCGTTGTTGCACAACAGACTTAGCGTAAAATCATCCATCTGCGCGATATCGCAACCGATCAACATCGGAGACGAGAAGAGACTCCACAACGAAATATGGGTATACTGCTCATCGGGAGTAAGGCGTGTGTAGTGGAGATTTGGGCCCCAACCCACCATACCTACAACCAACATATCAGCATCTGCCCAATGGCCTGGGCCACTAAATGCAGGCCAACGATCCTGAGGGCCGAATCCGATACGCATGATGCTGCTCCATGTATCGAAAATATCATCTGTCGTACGCCAGCACTGCGTCAACTCTCGCCACGAATGCGCCAACGCGAAAGGATCAGAACCAGAGATACTTAGAGCGATATCGCGACCTGTTGCACGCAACGCATCTGCCATCTCCTTGGTGTAATAATAATCATTCGGATTCCAATCATACTTCAAGTAATCGAAACCCCACTCAGCCCACTGCTTAGCGTCAGCCTCAGCAAACGAGTGTGCGCCATGATAACGGAAATAACCGCTGTGCAACTTACCGTTAGGATCTTTGAGCTTAAAATTCTCATCACAAACGCCCTTCTCGATCCAATCATACTTACCCTCAGCATTGTCACACTGAGTACCGATATGACCCTGATAAGTTGCCACCCATGGAGCCGAGTAGATTCCCGCCTTGAGACCCATCGAGTGAAGTTTGTCAACCAAACCCTTGATATCGGGAAATTTATCGTTAGGTTGGATAGCATGATACTTGCCACCGCGCTGACCCTGCCAACCATCATCTATATTAATATATGTCCAGCCGTAATTGACCAAACCCTTATCAACCATAGCCTGAGCCGAGCTGAGCACCTTCTCTTGGCTCACAGCACCGCCCCAACAATTCCATGAGTTCCAACCCATAGGAGGAGTGAGCAGAATATCCTCACCCACAACGATACGCAGATCACGTTCCGCCTCGCCCAACGAGTTTTGGGCACGCAATGTGACATGGTATGTACCCGCCTTACGCAATACTCCTGTGATGATACCGCTATTAGGGTCGAGTTTCAACCCCTTAGGCAGATCGTCTGCCGAGAAGGTCATCGGACGAAGACCTGTTGCGGCGATAGTATAGCGAAACTCAGCCTTTGGACGAACTCCGAATACGCGAGCGCTATTGATTCGCGGAGTATCAGGTGCAGGAGGGGTTAATATATACTTTGAGTTGTCTGGGGCTGTCGCCTGACCCATAACTGATGTAGCACAGACAAAAATTGAGAGTGCCAAGACAGGAAGTAGTTTAAGGTTTAATCTCATAACTAATATGATGTTAAATATATAAAAACAAAAACGCTACGCTAATATACAAAAATTTTTCGGCAATATATACCATCAAAACATTTTTTAGTAACGAATATTTCTTTTTCCAAAATTTTATCATACCTTTGCAGACGCTAAACTCGCAAAGAGTTCTGTGCGGACCCATAGCTCAGTTGGTTAGAGCAGCGGACTCATAATCCGAAGGTCGTGGGATCATGCCCCTCTGGGTC
>CAYTGT010000187.1:3244-3822 GCA_964437405.1 uncultured Alistipes sp. | reverse complement strand
ATAAGCCTTATTAAGCGCGTCACTCCGCCGAGCGTAAGTGAAGATTGGAGTCTCTAACGAAATTGGTGTAGAGATTCCAATCATCACTCACTATGGGGCTCGTGATGTGGAATGACTAAAATATGACTACAACACAAAGGTGTTTAATACCGAACTATTTTTATAAATCCTGATTATATTTTGATATTTCGAGAAAACGAGCTAATTTAGAGCAATGTTTTGTTTAGCCAGAATTTACAATCTATATAAAACTTGAAAATATGAAGAATCTAATCTTCTACTTATGCTTTTTGATGCTGTTGGTTGAGCCTACAATTATTGAAGCTCAGTCTAAGTCAATACGTAAAAAATCGGGGCAAATAGTCAAAGTTATTACCGATGTGGAAAAGGTGTTTGTAGCCTCTCCTGTTGGTTGTGCACCGCGTCTGCCATATCAGGTGTGGGTGACATATTCCGATAATACACACGCCTATCGCCAAATCAAGTGGAGCAATTCGGCTCTGACTACCGAGCGTGAGCAGGCCGCCTATCCTGTCGGTAAGCAATATACTGTCATTGGATATATCATTGGTGATAAT
>CAYTGT010000187.1:0-3234 GCA_964437405.1 uncultured Alistipes sp. | reverse complement strand
ATCCCGTAGAGGCGCAGGTGACGGTTGTTGACCAATCTTGGAGTGTGCCATCGGCAAAACCTATTGCCGAGCCGCTACCGATGGATCAAGTTGTGATAAACGGTGATAATCGTTTGACCTCGAATCGTGAATTGGCGATCAAGACGATCCTTAGTTGGGATGTCTCTCAGCAACTTTATAATTATAGAGATACTTACGGTCTCTCGACCGAGGGTTACACCCCATCTGATGGTTGGGACTCTCCTACTACCAAACTTAAAGGTCATGGATCGGGTCACTATATGTCGGCATTGGCATTTGCCTTTGCTAGCGCAACCGATCCTGAGCAGAAGAGTGCTCTGCGCCGCAATATCGCACGTATGGTGAACGAACTACGAGAGTGTCAAGAACGCACCTTTGTTTGGAACGAGGAGTTGGGACGCTATTGGGAGGCTCGTGATTTTGCCCCCGAAGAGGAGTTGCGTCAGATGAAGGGGACTTGGGCTGCATTTGATGAGCATAAAAAGGAGTATGAAAAGTATGGCTACGGTTATCTGAATGCTATCCCAGCTCACCACCCTGCTTTGATCGAGATGTATCGTGGTTATGACAACAATAATTGGGTTTGGGCACCCTACTACTCAATCCATAAACAGTTGGCGGGTCTGATTGATATAGCCACCTATGTCGATGACAAAGCTTTGGCGGATAAGGCGTTACTCATTGCTAAAGATATGGGTCTCTGGATCTGGAATCGCTTGCATTATAGAACATTTGTTCAGAGTGAGGGCTCTCAAGCCGAGCGCCGCTCTCGTCCAGGTAACCGCTATGAGATGTGGAATATGTATATCGCAGGCGAGGATGGCGGTACGGGTGAATCGTTGGCTCGTCTCTCTGAGATGGTGAGTGATCCAAAGGATAGTGAGCGATTGTTGGAGGCTTCAAACTTCTTTGATTCGCCAGCTTTTTACGATCCATTGTCTGTAAATGTGGATGATATTCGTACCCGCCACGCTAATCAGCATATCCCTAAAATCACAAGTGCGCTGAGAAGTTATCGAGGTAATGGAAATTCATACTACTATAATATTGCGTTCAACTTCTGGAATATGATTCAAGGCCGTTATGCTTATGCTACGGGCGGTGTGGGTAATGGTGAGATGTTCCGCCAGCCATATACCCAGATTTTGAGCATGAATACCAATGTTACTTCCGATCGCAACCGTAACGTGAGTCCGAATCCGACCCTGAACGAGACTTGTTGTGCATATAATTTGGCTAAGTTGAGTAAAGATCTCAACTGTTTCGATCCCGACAATGCGCAATATATGGATTATTATGAGCGAGTGCTATATAATCAGATTATTGGCTCGTTACACTCGACCCATTATATGACCACATACCATTATGCCGTTGGCCTCAACGCCTCAAAACCGTGGGGCAATGAGACTCCGCAGGCATCATGTTGTGGCGGTACAGGCTCGGAGAATCATGTGAAGTATCAAGAGGCAGCCTACTTTGTGTCGGACGATACCATTTGGGTTGCACTCTATATGCCTACCTCGGCTTCATGGCAAGCTAAGGGTGTGAAGATCGTGCAGGATTGTCTGTGGCCAGCAGAGCGTAGCGAGATCAGAGTCGATGGGCGTGCTCGCTTTGCAATGAAATTACGTGTGCCATATTGGGCAACCGAGGGCTTCGATGTTAAACTTAATGGAAAATCTGTGGCCGAGACATATCAGCCATGCTCTTATGTTGAGATTGCGGCTCGTGATTGGAGCGCCGATGATCGAGTTGAAATCGTTATGCCATTCTCGAAGCATATCAATTTCGGTCCCGATAAAATGGAACGTGCCGCAACTGCTCTGAATGAGACCAATACCGCATTTACTCCGATGTGGGTCGGCACGTTTATGTACGGTCCGTTGGCAATGGCTGCTGAGGGTGTTGATAATTGGGCGGATGCTTCGGTGAGTGTAGATTCTGCACTTGAGCAGGTTGTGGCTAATGGCGCTACTAAATCGGTGGGCAAGGATGGAAATTTGTATAGCTTGACGTTGGGCGAAAAGAGACTCTTGCCCGACTACTACCATAGCCATGCTTCGACTCACTACTTCCGTATCAATGTGGTGACCGATCAGAATGCTGAATTGAAAGAGTGTTTGGCTGAGACTCTGCAAGAGGCAAAGATCTTCCAAAGCAAAAACTATAGCCCTGAATCATTTGAGGAACTCACGGCGGCGATTACTCAAGGCGAGAAGATTTACCAGAGTAACGGCATCGCCAAACGAGAAATAATGGCGCAAATAAAGTCGATAGATAAGGCTATCGAACGCCTGGTTGCTGTCGGCCTCGATCTCTCGGCGTTGAAGAGTGCCATCGCGAGTGCCGAAAAACGTGAAGCGCGTGCATATACATGGGATAGTTATGCTAAGTTGCAGGAGGTGTTGTCCGAGTCGAAACTTATCTGTGAAAAGAGTAAGGCTCAGACGGCGATAGATCGTCAGCGACTGAAACTCAATACGGCTATTTCTGGTTTGGTTTCGATGTGGAGCGTTCAGCGTTCTGCACTCAGCGAGGCTCTTGAGATTGCATCACAACGCAAGAGTGCTCAGGAAGCATGGCTAAAGATGGAGGTTAAGGTTCCCGAATATTCCCCTTGGGCACCGCATGGCTATGCTCGTCTGATGGAGCAGTATGCTTTGTCTCAGAAGGTTATGCGAAACGAGGAGAAGAACTATAATCAGCAAGAAGTTGATGCCGCATCATCTGCGCTTAATGCCGCGATAAACTCTATGCGCCCAGGCAACTTGCCAGAATTGGAGGATTTGGCCGAGTTGCAAGAGTTGCTTTCTCGTGTGCGTAAGCTAAAGTCTACACCTCAAATTGAGCAGAGTGTGGAGTATGCTGAGATGGTTGTGAAATATGTCTCAGACGGTAGTGGAACGATGGATATGATCCATGATGCGGTCGAGCGCCTGAAGTCGGCGATCAAATAATTAAATGTTAGGCTTTGTAATAGGATGAGATAAGTTCCCGCAACATTACAACTACTGCCACGAAACAGAGCCTGTCCAAACTTATTAGACAGGCTCTGTTTTATGATTGAGAATAGATTACATAACACGATTCCCCAGCTTTATTCTCTTTTTATGATGATTCTTTGCTGGAATAGTATTGCCGCAATTCATTTTTTTTTAAACTTTTGCAAGAAAAGATAACTCGCTTAGAATAAATCGGTTGGTCGGATTGCTT
>CAYTGT010000186.1:0-3874 GCA_964437405.1 uncultured Alistipes sp. | reverse complement strand
AGAGCAGAGCACTCTTAATGCTAAGGTCCAGGGTTCGAGTCCCTGAGGGGGTACAAAAGGTACAGGAATACGAAAGTATGAGGGTACTAAGTGAGGGTTGAGGGAGTGGCCACCTTGATTCTTAAAAATATAGGTCACACGATGCCTCTTTAGCTCAGTTGGTAGAGCAGAGCACTCTTAATGCTAAGGTCCAGGGTTCGAGTCCCTGAGGGGGTACACCAAAGAGTTCGATGGATTTCCCATCGAATTTTTGTTTTCTGGAGGCTTTGGGACTCGAACCCTGGCGAAGTCCCCCTTTGCCAAAGGGGGATTTAGGGGGAATGTCAATATCGAGCACATGACTGCCTATTGCATATAGCGCAGTCGAGTCCCTGAGGGGGTACACCAAAGAGTTCGATGGATTTTCCATCGAATTTTTGTTTTAGTGGGTTCTTTTGGACTCGACTTGAATCCAGACGAAGTGGATCACCATATCGGCACACCTGCAAAAGTCGGTGGGACAGTAAATCAATCTAAAATATATTTCTATGAAAGAGATCAATCCTTGTAATACTACTCGTGCCTATGCTTTTGAGATGTGGATGCAGGCTCCTAATCCGATGGTCACATTCTTCAAGACGCTCAATGTTTCGCGCTTGGTGCATCGGAGTCGCAGCAGAGGTTTGAAGTTTAATATGCTGATGTGTTACTGCATAGGTAAGGCGGCAAGCTCGGTCAAGGAGTTCTATATGCTTCCCGTAGGCGATAAGTTGATGCGATATGATACGATTGCTGTGAATACAATTGTGGCCAATCGCGATGGCGAGGTTAGCTCATGTGATGTGCCTTTTAGCGATGATTTGGCGCAATTCAATGCCGATTATCTGCGTTTGACGCAGCAAGTAGCCGATAGTTGTGCAGATCATGATCTTTCGCAGGAGAGTATGGTCATCGGTACATCGGCATTGGTGCAGTACGATATTGATGGAGCTGTGGGGATGTATAGCGGTGTTTTCAATAACCCATTTATGATTTGGGGTAAGTATAAGCGAGGCTTGTTCAAGACCACGCTTACCATATCGTTCCAATTCCATCACACTCAAATGGACGGGGCGCACGCTGCCTGTTTTTTGAATAATTTGCAACAAGAAATAGATCAGTTGTAAGTAAACCAAATAGTATAGGGTATCCAATTCTTTTGGCAGGATACCCTATATTTGTCTGGTTTTGTACAGAAATGATTACTCCGCGTATGGCGATTGCCAGAACCACTGATCGTCTGAGATGCGTAATTGATGCCAACCAATAGCTGAGTCTGTATCTTTATTGATCATATCGTAAGGCATAAGAGCGATATATCTGTATTTACGCCCCTCAATAACGGTCTCGGCATTGAATCGGCTCCACTCCATACATACGAGATAGTAGAGATTCTTGGCCATATAACGGTCTATGTAGTCCTCTTTGGTCTGCTTTGAACGGTGATTCCAATTAGCATAGTCGTTAATCTTCAGGAAACTGTCTGAGCGAAGGCGCTCTCTTACTTCTGCAATCGAGAGCATCGTATCATTCTCGTCCATCACAAAGGCATCAAACGTAGGATCTACCCACAACCATTTGTTAAGCGTGCAACTATAAACTGTGGTAATCACATGACAGTCGCTCACAAAATCGCGTGGCAAGCATGTGACAAATCGCGCTTTGAAACCCATTGCAAGATATACCTCGGTAAGCATCTGTGCCATCATACGGCAATTCACTCCGCGATTCTCCTTGCGACACAGATCTACTATGTCGATCGTATTTTTCTTCTCAGGGTTGCTGGAACCTCCGTCATGAGGTACAATCTCATGTACCCAATGTAGTAGATTCTTTATCTTTGATATCTCATCCCCAGCACCTGCTATGCTGTCGAGGTTGAAATGTTTGCGAAGTCGCACCAAGTCGGGATCATTCGGTGATGCGTAGCGAAATCGTAATCCATCGGGGACTTGACCTTGTACATATTGTGCGGCATCCTTGAGTTTCTGCTTGTAATCTCCCCATTTGCTCAATTTTTCCATGCAGGCTTTAAAACGCGACTCCTCTCTCAAGCTATTAAGGTCGCTATCGCTACGGATATGGCGTAGGTTGACCTCCTCCTTGCCTATCGCACGAGAAGTAAACTCCTCAAAGCTTTTTAGCGCTTTGGCCTTATTTCCTGCAAGTGCACTGTAACAAGCCAGATTGTAATAGTAGCCGTTTGCCGAGAGTTCTGTCGACCCCATATATGCAATACGCACCGAGTCGGGCTGTGCCATTATTATCTGTCCCTCTTTCTCGACACATTCGACTAACTTTTTCCAATTTTTTTGTTCATAATACTGATCACCTAATTTAGAGACCTCTTCGATTTTCTTCTGCCATTCAGGCGTTTGTGCCATGGCTGTAAAGATGGTTGAGAGAGCCATGATCACGACTAAAATCTGTTTCATACTTAGAAATTGTAATTGTTGGTTAAACATATATTTATCACAAAGTTAAGTAAAAATTCCCCCCCCCCAAATATTTTTCGATTTTTATTAGATAAAAATAAAAAAAAGTTGTCGAACTCATTGAAATTCAACAACCTTTTTCGTGCTCTATTTCATTGTGCGTACTTTGTATATCCTCAGGTCATCTATCGTAATCACCTTGTCGGGCGACTCCTGATAGATGTTGTGTGTCCACCAACTCTCTTCAGCTTTGGTGTAGGTGAGTTTACCTGTACGTGGATCGAAGTTTACTGACTTTATATCGTGGGTATCCTTCAGCGGCTCAAATGGTGTGAAATTCCCGCTCTTAAGATCAAACCACATAACCCCTTCATGCCCCGAAACGAGCAATCTCTCTTTATCGACTCTACTCAGATCGTGACCCGACTCAAATGGCAATGTCCATGTGTTGATAAGTTCCAAACTTGGTTTTTCGCTTGCCCAATCCTTGAGTTTGTACTCTCTCAAGCAGTCGTAACCCAAAGCATAAAGGCTCTTTCGCTCCTTCATCCATACCACTCCATGACCCGAATAGAGAGAGTCGCGATATAACACCACCTCTGGTTTGTCGATATCGTATAATTCGAGTGAATTTCCTCGCTTATGAGTCGAATTAGCTACCGCAATGCGACCATCTGGCAATAACTCAGCTGAGTGTGCCATCGGTGTGCGTGCATAGAAAAGAGCCTTGCGACTCTTGATATCCAACAATACCGTTCCGCTGCCCGATGATGTCAGAAGCAATTTCTGCCCATTATCCATCATCTTACACTCGTCCAACGGATTGAGATACTTACCATATTCAGTAGGCAAACCCTCTGTCGGCTCCTCGATATTCCAATGCCAAACCTTATGCAGATTTCGGCCCTCCGATTTGGCCATATCTATGATCATCACATCTTTGCCGCCACACAGTACAATGTGATCGCTCCCAAAAGAAGAGCATCCCACAACCGAAATGGTTGTGAGAAGCCCTAATATAAATTTGCTCAAGTTTTTCATAGCTTGTGACTATCTTTGAGGAATATCTACCTGCTTAGTGCGACCATCAATCAGATAATCTGTGAAGTGATCAACCAATCGCCAATAGAAATACTCGTTCATGTCGCCGAAGCCGTGACGCTGAGTTGGCAAATAGAGCATATCGAAACGCTTGTTTGCACGGATCAAAGCGTTAGCTACACGAGTTGTATTTCCAGGGTGTACGTTGTTGTCCAAGTCACCATGTACCAACATCAAATGACCCTTTAAGCGGCTTGCCAACTCAGGGTTGGTGCTGATGTGATATACGAAAGTAGTGTCGCCCTTGTCATTTACCTGCTCCTTCACGCCGTGGTGCGTCTCGCTCCACCAACGGTTGTAGATACGATTGTCGTGGTTAC
>CAYTGT010000185.1:0-3876 GCA_964437405.1 uncultured Alistipes sp. | reverse complement strand
CCATAGCATCTACATCCCAATAATCAACCTTCACGGCATAGTCCAAAACCTCGGCTACACCACTCTGCTTAGAGATAATCACAGGGACATTTGAACGCATCGCCTCCAATGGAGAAATACCGAATGGCTCCGATACCGATGGCATGATATATACATCTGAGAGCTGGAACATCTTATCCACATCGTCACCTTTCAAGAAACCTGTAAAGTGGAAACGATCAGCAATACCCAATCGCGCAACACGGCGGATAACATGGTTCATCATATCACCCGAACCTGCCATTACGAAACGCACGTTTGGAACACGCTTGAGAACCTTTGCCGCAGCCTCAACGAAGTAATCTGGACCCTTCTGGTATGTAATACGACCCAAAAATGTCACGATCTTATCCTCAACACCACGCTCTGGGATCTCAGTATCCTTATTAGTGAAGCGTACTGCGTTATGAACAGTTACAACACGCTCTGCAGGGATTGCATACTTCTCGATGATGATGTTACGAGTCAAGTTAGACACCGCGATAACACGATCGGCAGCTGCCATACCCGCACGCTCGATATCGTATACTCGTGTATCGATATTATCGCCTGACGAACGGTCGAACGATGTAGCGTGCATGTGCACTACAAGTGGCTTACCCGAAACACGCTTTGCAGCGATACCTGCGAAGTAAGTCAACCAATCGTGAGCATGGATCACATCAAACTGACCATCCAACTGACGAGCAACCTCGGCTGCAACAACAGCATAACGAGCAACCTCCTCCATCAAGTTTGCACCATACTTACCCGAGAAAGTGTAACGCTGAGTCCAGCTATCACCCTCTCGCTCCCAGAACTTCTTACCAGTACGCTCATAGCTCTCGCGGTAAGTAGCCCACTCCTCGGGAGAGATATAAGGAACCATATTCGAGTCGATATGAATGAACGAAATCTTGCGCATGATATCGTCAGCACCAGCGATAGTCGAGTCGCAGTAGCGAGCCTCGATGTCGGATGCGTTGACTACCTTCACGAATCGCTCATCCTCATCGCCCGAAGCACGAGGCATCACAAAGATAACCTCCACATCGTTGCGTGCCAGACCGCGGGTCATACCGTAACATGCAGTACCCAAACCGCCAGCAATATGAGGTGGGAACTCCCAGCCAAACATTAATACTCTCATCCTATTATCTTTTTATTATTTCTTCTTGCGTACACACTTTCTTTTTGGCTTAGCCTCTACCTCTGCGGCTACAACCTCAGCTGGCTCAGCCTCTGCCTTCTTGCTCTTGCAAGCAGCCTTCTTGCAGCTCTTCTTTGGCTCCTCAGCCGCTACCTCCTCAGTTGCCTTTGCAACCTTAGCAGCTTTGGTAGCCTTTGCCTTTGCTGCAGAAAGTTTCTTCTTCCACTGCTCGTTGAGTGAAGAGATGTAGAGCAATCCACCAACTGATGTAGCCTGTGAAAGACAACCATGAGCCTTGAATGGAGGATCACCCTCGAAGCACTCGCTCACTGAGCCGATACATGCAGTCTGGATCTCCTCATCGAAGGCTGCCAAAATCTCCTCAGCCTCTGGCAAGAAGCGCTCGCCTGCGATAGCATAGCCTGTCTTAACATAGAGCATGAGTGGCCATACCCAGATCGCACCATTGTGGCTTGCCAAATCCTCAGAACGCTGATCCTCAGCGTAAGATGGCTGATAGAGCGGATTACGTGGTGAGAGTGAACGAATACCGCGTGGAGTCAAGAGATGCTGACGTACAACACTCAAGACATCCATGATCTGCATCTCGTCAAGCATTGTGTAATCCAAAGCACATGCAACGAGCATGTTTGAACGGCGGAAGTCGTTAGTCTCGTAATCGTTCACAAAGTCTGCCAAATATCCACCTGCAAGCCAGAATTTAGATATAAATGACTCTTTAGTCTTAGCAGGCATCTCTGACCATGCCTCTACGAAAGCCTTATCCTTCATCTTACGAGCCAAAGCCAAAGTGTAAGATACTGCATTGTACCACAATGCCTCGATCTCTACGGCATAGCCCGCACGCTGTGCAACAGGCTCACCATCAACCTTGGTATCCATCCAAGTGAGTGACTCGCCGTAAGCAGCAGCCCATACAAGACCGTTATCGTGAAGTTTAACCTTGTCGCCGAAGCCACGCTTATAAGCCTCCAAGATAGACTTCATCACCTCACCATAACGCTCCCAAATCTCCTTAGCTGAAAGATGCTTCTCAAGATTCTGCAAAGTCCAGAAGAACCAGAGTGGGGCGTCGGCTGCAACCCACGCAGATGCAGAACCTGCAAAATCACCATCTTTCATATCGCGTATCATGGTATCCAATACCTCGATACAATCCTCTTTATAATTCTGCTCCAAGACGATACCTGGCAGTGAGATCAACGTATCGCGACCCACTGTACCATACCAAGGGTAACCTGCAATCATCTCAGTGCGACTACCTGGACGGCGTACAACAAACTGACGCGCCGAGTGGTGCAAACAGCTCTTGAAGTCGATCTTGTGGGTACGGCGTGCCAAAGAAGCCTCATAGATCTGAGTGATTGTCTCGCCTGTAGCCATCTCATCGGTAGCTGCCGAAAAGATAATGCTCTCGCCCTTCTTAATAGGCATCTCGAAGTAACCTGTTGTCAAGAGATCCTCATAGCCGTCATAACCACGCTTGATCTCCTCAGGATACTCGAAGTCGTAGTACCAATCGGGAGCTGCAACAAACTCTGCCTCAGCCTTATTAGTCTGAAGGTAGAGCCATGGGTAACCCTCATAGAGCTTACACTTAACACCGCCCTGGATAGGGTAAGAGCGACCGTTCGCCTCCATATTTGCCTTCGACAGAGCGTGCTTGTTACGGAATGCAAAGAATGGACGCAGACGCAAAGTTGTGTCTGAATGAGCATCCACCAATGTGTAACGGATCATAAGCTGAGTACGCTTGTGGATCCACAAAAGCTCTTTACGAAGGATTACTCCTCCTACGCGGTAGGTGATTGTAGGGGTTGGCGTGTACTTAAAATCTGTGATGTACTTGTGACCACGTGGCTCATACACACCACGATAGCGGTGCAAAGCCAAGTTGAAAGACTGGTCATGCTGGATGATTGTCTCATCGAGTGAAGAGAGCAACACATGTGCCTCATCGCTCGCGTCAATCGGAGCAACCATCAAGCCGTGGTATTTGCGAGTATTACAGCATACAATTGTGGTACTCATGTAGCCGCCCTTACGGTCTGTTGCAAGCATCTCGCGCTGCAAAGAATACTCCAAATTACCTAATTCGCTCTTATCAAATGTTAGTGCCGACATATTAAAGTTTTTGAAATATTGTTTAAGTGTAGTAAAGTTAATAAAACTTTTATCAATTTTACAACTTTTTACACAAAATATCTAAAACAGATAAACTTTTTCCGAAAATTATTCATTCCGCTACTTTTGCCCGAGTGGAGAACCCACTCAGGCAAACGCGGAAAGTCTTAGAGTTATGCCCACTTTACAAGGGCGAAGTCCATACGATGTGGCAAGCGATCGTTCTTAGGATATACGCGCAATGCTACATCAAATGATCCTGTACGTGCTGGAGTATAGTCGATAGAGTATGTAACCTTCTGACCCTCGACACTCTTCACTGTCAATGGCTTAGTTGCCACTACATTCACTGCCTCACCAGCCTCGATCTGCTTAGCTACTACCAACTCAACGCCGAGATCCTCAGATGAGAGATTTGCTACATCGAGAGTAACCTCATAGAGGTACTTCTTGTCTACGAAGATTGCCTCGTTGTCCAACTCAACACGCTGGGTATTCAAGATCTTAACATCATCCCAAGCGGCTGAAACCTTACGCTTCCAAGCTGCCATCTCGCGAGCCAT
>CAYTGT010000184.1:0-3876 GCA_964437405.1 uncultured Alistipes sp. | reverse complement strand
GAACTTGATAGCGCCCAACATAACCTCCTCAGAAACCTCGTTCATCTCACCCTCAACCATCAAGATGTTGTCGATAGTACCGCCAACCATGATGTCGAGGTCTACATTTGCCATATCTGAGAAGTTAGGGTTGATAACATACTCGCCGTTGATGCGAGCAACACGAACCTCTGAGATAGGGCCGCCGAATGGGATATCCGATACGGCGAGAGCTGCCGAAGCAGCCAAACCTGCCAATGCGTCAGGCTGAATATCCTTGTCAGCCGAGATCAGATTTACGGTTACAAATACCTCGGCATGATAATCTGCTGGGAATAATGGGCGCAATGCGCGGTCGATCAATCGAGCGACCAAGATCTCAGCATCGCTTGCCTTACCCTCACGTTTCATAAAACCTCCAGGGAAGCGTCCGCATGAAGCAAACTTCTCCTTATACTCCACCTGAAGAGGCATAAAATCAGTACCCTCCTTTGCATCCTTAGCAGCTACTACGGTTCCGAGCAACATGGTATCACCCATCTTTACTACCACAGAACCATCGGCCTGCTTTGCCAACTTACCAGTCTCGATTGTGATCTGACGACCGTCAGCCAGCGTAATCGTCTTTTGTACAGCGTTGTACAATTTCTTTTCTTCCATAAAATATATTCGTCAAATAAAAAATTTCCAAGAAATAGGGGTTGTCAGGCGTGCTGTACAACCCCTATCATACCTCACCGAAGTATTACTTACGGAGGTTAAGAGTCTTGATGATAGCGCGGTAACGCTCGATATCAACCTCCTTAAGGTACTCCAACAACTGGCGGCGCTTACCTACCAAGCGCAACAATGAGCGCTGTGTACCGAAGTCGTGCTTGTTGTTCTTGAGGTGCTCAGTAAGGTGGCTGATACGGTATGAGAACAACGCGATCTGGCTCTCTGGAGAACCAGTGTCTGTGTTAGACTTGCCGTACTTACCAAAAATCTCCTGCTTTTTCTCTGCTGTTAAATAAGCCATAAAAAATTGTGTTTTATGAGTTGCGCCTACTATACTCCAGAAAGGTCACAACTCTGGTTCCACTCTACGACGCATCCCCCTTACTGTGGATTACGCCAGAGCGTGGCGCAAAATTACTCTGAATTTCATTAAGCGCCAAATATTTTGGCCTTAAAATCAATCATTTTACCCCTGTTTTTTTCTCTTTGACCTGTAATTTGCAGAAATATCCTAAAAAGTATGTATATTTGCACAAAGGTAGGTGTGGTATATCGGCCATTTTTTTCATTTGTAGATTACAAGGCTAATTGTATACCATACTCTTTGACGAATGAACTACAGAGGGTTAAGTATGAAGTTTCAGTTGACAAAAAATATAAAACATATCATATCGGGTGTCTTTGCGGTTGTCGTAACACTCGGTCTGTTGGGCGCTTGCCAAGAGTCGCAATCGGCGTATGTCAAATCTTCGGGTGAGATGTTAGGCACTTTTATGCAGGTAAATGCCAAAGCTGATATTTCGGCAGGAGAGTTGTATCAGATGATGATGCAGATCGACAAGGAGGCTAAGGCTTCGATGTCGTTGTTTGATGAGGGATCGTTGCTCAATCGTGTTAACCGCAATGAGACCGATTCGTTGGATCGACATATCATACATTGTTTAGAACTTTCGCGCCGCTTCAGCGCCTTGAGTGATGGGTCGTACGATGTGACTATCGCTCCGTTTGTGGAGGCATACGGCTTTGCGGGGAAGGAGCGCGGTGTTCAGGTCAATGTCGATTCTCTGCTAGAGTTTGTCGGTATTGAGAAGTTGACGATCGAAGATGGTCGATTGAAGAAGTCGGATCCTCGAGTGAAGATTGATTTTAATTCCATAGCAAAAGGCTATGTCGTGGATATGGCCGCCGAGCGTTTGGAGCAGATGGGCGCAGAGTCTTATTTGGTCGATATCGGTGGTGAGGTTCGTTGTAAGGGAACTAATGAAAAGGGTGGTGCTTGGCGCATTGGCGTGGAGACACCATTCGATGGTAATAATACCCCTGGAGCATTTATCCAGCAGGTTATATCGCTGAGTGGCTGTTCGATGGCCACATCGGGCAACTATCGCCGCTACTACATTGACGAGCAAGGTAATAAGGTTGCCCATACGATCGACCCTAAGACGGGTCGCAGCGTGGTAAGCGATCTGCTGTCGGCCACAGTTATTGCCCCAACGTGTGCCGAGGCCGATGCTTACGGCACGATGTTTATGGCTATGGGTAAGCAGCGCGCCATTGCTTTGGCTAAGGAGTTGGCCAAAGAGGGTGTGATGGTCTATTTTATTACAGCAGGAGAGGGTGACAGTTTCGAGGTTTATTACTCAGCAAAGCTCGCTCCGATGTTGAAAACAACCGAAGGATTCCACGCCTTGAGATAGAGGCTGTTGGGGTTTATTAAACTTTTTATGAAGAAGGCGATTTTTGTATATAATAAAAACGCAGGCCGTGGAGCCATTGAACGTCACGTAGCGCAGATCATATCGGTTTTTGACGATGCGGGTTATGAGATGTTGCCCAAAGCGTTGGTCTTTGGTCAGAATCCGATGGATGGCGCGGAGGATGCGGAGTTAGTTGTGATTGCGGGTGGCGATGGTACGGTCAACTATGTGGTCAACGGTATCATGCACAAGCAGATGAGACCTCATATCGGTGTCATTCCCGCAGGTACAGCGAATGATTTTGCAGGAGCTCTCGGCATGTCTAAAAACTTTGTTCAAGCAGCTAAGCAGATCGTTGAAGGCGAAGCCGAGCCGATAGATTGTGGAAAGGTGGAGTATATCAGCCGAGTGGAAGACAGAGATAAATACTTTGTCAATATCTTTAGCTTTGGAATCTTTACCACCACCTCGCAGCGTACTCCCGAAGAGTTGAAGCACAGAATCGGCCGTACGGCTTATGTTGTGGCTGCGGTCAAGGAGTTGAACCACGTGCATGGCATCCCATTGACGATTACTACAGATAAGGAGTCGTTCTACTATCCGACTCTGATGGGTTTGGTTTTTAATGGCGAGACGGCAGGTCGAGTGCCTATTGCGCGTAAGTCGAGTTTGAGAGATGGTGTTTTCGATTGCCTATTCCTGCGTAAGCGTAGTCCATTCATGTCGATGTGTGACATGTTATTATATATGGTAGGGATTGAAACCGATGCAGTGAAGTATCTTCAAACTTCGGAGCTAACATTGATGACGCCGCTTGACGAAAAGACCGATGTGGATGGGCAAAACGGCGGAACCTTCCCGATGAAGTTGACCTGCCTGAAGGGGGCATTAAATGTGATCTGCCCCAAGGTGTAGAAAAATTTTAAAAAGATATAAGTTTATGGTGAAAGAGAGTTGTGATGAGGGCGATAAACGATATCTTGTTTCTAAAGTTGAAAGGTATTTCGTAGGAGAGAATTTTGAGAGTTCAAAAGTCTCTATCTCCAAGTGGGTCGGATTCAAGGATCACGAGTCGTTAGAGGCGTTGTGTGACGGCCCGTCAATTGTCGTGGTGTGTAACGGAACGGCTAAGGTCGAGATAGGAGGACGTAGCTATTCGATGCGCCCCAATACAATCCTGATGCTTCTTGAGGATACCCGAATCGAGTCATTTAAATCGAGTAAAACATGTAGTGGCTATGTGATTAGCACCTCACCATCGCATCTCTATTCGCTGAGCAGTGAAATAGCAGATCCTGTTTCGGTAAGTTATGTGATAGCCACTTCGCCTGTGTTGGAGGTCGATTTTGAGTTGTCGAAGAGTCTGCATGCAAGTGTCATACAGTTGCGTAATACGGCGCAATTGGAAGCGGGCATCTATCGTGATAAGATGGTTAATTCGTTGGCTCTGGCTCTGTTTTATTCTTTGACGATGATTGTCATG
>CAYTGT010000183.1:0-3896 GCA_964437405.1 uncultured Alistipes sp. | reverse complement strand
TGGTGGTATTATGCCGAGAAGGTGCGTAATCGTGATTATAAATTGGAGGAGGAGCAGGTACGTCAGTTCCTTTCACTTGATAACGTAAAGGGTGGAATCTTCTTCCTCTCGAATCGACTCTACGGAATCACTTTCCGACCTATCAAAGCACCGCTCTATCACGAAGATTGTGAGGTGTATGAGGTGTTAGACGCTGATGATACTCCGCTCGGAATCCTCTACTTCGATTTCCATCCACGCGAGAGCAAGAGTGGCGGCGCTTGGTGCGGTACATACGTTGACCAGAGCTATGAGGATGGTAAACGAGTGCCTCCTGTGGTGAGTATCGTATGTAATTTTACCCCTCCTGTGGGCGATAAACCAGCATTGCTTACCATCGATGAGACCGAGACTTTGTTCCACGAGTTTGGCCACGCCTTGCATAACCTCTTTGCTGATGTAAAGTATTCGGGTTTGAGTGGCGTTGAGGGCGATTTTGTGGAGTTACCATCTCAGATTATGGAGAATTGGGCATTCTCGACTGAGATGCTTAAGCAATATGCCGTTCACTATCTCAGGGGCAATGTGATGCCTGATGATATGATCCGTAACATCCAGCGTTGCTCTAAATTTAATGAGGGCTTCAACACTACCGAGCTCTCTGCGGCAGCTCTCTCGGATCTCGATATTCACTCGCTCAGGAGTGCCGAGAAGATTGATGTTGTGGAGTTTGAACGTCAGGTACTAAATCAGAAACGTGGCCTTATCCCACAGGTTGAACCTCGCTATCGTTACACCTATTTTAGCCATATCTTCAACGGAGGTTACTCTTCGGGTTATTATTTCTATTTGTGGGCAGAGGTGTTGGATAAAGATGCCTTCCAAGCCTTTGTTGAGAGTGGTGATCTCTTTAATCAAGATATAGCTCAACGCTTCCGCGATGAGATTCTTTCGCGTGGTGGCACTCGTAACGGTATGGATATGTATCGTGCATTCCGAGGTGCTGACCCCGATAAAAATGCGATGCTCGTGGCGCGTGGGTTAATTGAGCCAGAGGCCGTTGTGGAGCCACTACCTAATAGAGAACTTGTTAAGGTTGATACCCGTGAGCAGGCTCGCGAGCGTGCCGAGCGTTCACGCCAAGCACGTGCCGCTGCCGAGCGCCAAAAGGCTGATTCGTTGGCCGCAGCAGCTCAAGCAGAGTAGGTAAAATGTGGTGAACTAAATTAAAGGTTTAGATAAAATACGCAAAAAGATATTAAACAGACCATTAACTATGAAAAAACTTTTTTTAATGATGACAATGAGTGCAATGCTTTCAGCTTGTGGCGGTGATCAGATGCCTGTTGCCGTATTACCCGAAATAGATACGTCAAACCCTCTGCTTGCTGAGTGGGATACGCCTTATGCGACACCTCCGTTCGATAAGATCAAAATTTCGGATTATGAGCCAGCCTTTGAGACTGCTATTGCAGTTTCGCGTGCTGAGGTTGAGGCTATTGTGAAGAATCCTGCTAAACCAACATTCAAGAATACGATTGTGGCGATGGAGCGTCAGGGTGAGTTGCTTAATCGCATAGCGGGTATATTCTACAATCTCCGCGAGGCTGATACATCAGACGAGTTGGATGCTATCGCGATGCGAATCCAGCCCAAGATGACCGAGCTAAGCAACGATATCTCGCTTAATCCAGAGTTGTTTGCTCGCGTGAAGGCTGTCTATGAGGGCTCTCGCCGAGGACTTTCGGATGTGGATATCAAACTTTTGGAGGATACCTATAAGGGTTTTGCTCGTTCGGGAGCAGAGCTGGAGGATGCAAAGAAGGAGGAGTACCGCAAGTATAGCTCTTCATTAGCCGCTTCGACTCTGCAATTTGGCCAAAATGCTCTTTCGGCGACAAATGCTTTTGCTATCAATATCACCGATCCGAAGAAGGTTGCTGAGTTGCCTGATTTCGTAAAGGAGGGCATGGCTGCCGAGGCTAAGGCTCGCGGCGAGAAGGGTTGGAGTGTGACATTGCAGGCTCCAAGCTATATCCCATTTATGACTTACTCTTCGCAGCGTGATTTGAAGGAGCGTTTGTATCGCGCCTATAACTCACGTGCTTTGGGTGGTGAGTTCGATAACACACAAGTGATTAAGAGTATCCTTGCAGATCGCTTGGCTATTGCTAACTTGTTGGGTTATGCTAATTATGCTGATTATGTGTTGGAGGATAAGATGGCCGAGAGCGCCGCGACTGTAAATGGCTTCCTCGCTGAGTTGCGTGATCAGACTTTGGAGTATGGTCGTAAGGACTACGCTATGATCAATGAGTTTGCTAAGAAGTGTGGCCTCAAGGGTGATGTCATGCCGTGGGATTGGGCATACTATACTGAGAAATATAAGAGCGAGAAGTATTCGATCAATGACGAGCAGATTAAGCCATACTTGAAGTTGGACAACGTGATCAAGGGTGTATTCCTTTTGGCTGAGAAACTCTATGGTTTGCAATTTACGCCTAATAAGCAAATTCCTGTATATCATCCCGATGTGACGGCTTATGAGGTGAAGGATAAGGACGGAGAGTTCCTATCGGTTCTTTATCTCGACTTCTTCCCTCGCGCATCTAAGCGTTCGGGTGCATGGATGACAGAGTTTCGCGGGGCGAAGATTATTGAGGGCGATGAGGTGCGTCCTTTGGTTTCGCTTGTGATGAACTTCACTAAACCAACCGAGTCAACACCATCGTTGCTTACGTTCGATGAATTTGAAACTTTCCTCCATGAGTTTGGTCACGCTCTGCATGGCATGTTGGCAAAGGGCGAGTATGAGTCATTAAACGGTACAGCTGTATATCGTGATTTTGTGGAGCTCCCATCTCAGATTTTGGAGAATTGGGCTACCGAGAAGGAGTATCTCGATATGTGGGCGGTGCACTATCAGACAGGCGAGAAGATCCCTGCTGAGTTGATCGAAAAGATCGTGGCGGCAAAGAACTATTTGGCGGCATACCTTAATCTCCGTCAATTGTCGTTCGGTCTGTCGGATATGCAGTGGCATACACTCAAGGATAAGAAGCAGATAGAATCACTTGATGTTGAAGGCTTCGAGCGCGAGGCGATGGCTTTGGTTCAGGTTACTCCGACAGTCGAGGGTACAGCTATGGCGCCAGCCTTTACCCATATCTTCTCTGGTGGATATGCCGCTGGATATTACGGATATAAGTGGGCTAAGGTGTTGGCCGCTGATGCCTATTCTCTATTTGCAGAGAAGGGTATCTTCGACTCAGCCACAGCATCGAAGTTCCGCCATCTATTGGAGCAGGGAGGTCAGCGTCATCCGATGGATATCTATGTTGAGTTCAGAGGTCATAAGCCTGAGACTAAGGCTCTGATCGAGTCTATGGGTCTGAAATAGAGTGAGAAAGTGTAATAAATAACAAATTAGCGTATGAAACGAATTTTATTATTGGCAGTGGCTATCATGGTAGCCCTCTCAGCTTCGGCGCAGAAGCGTAGTGGAAATCCTATTTATGAGGGTGATTATGCCGATCCTGAGGGCGTGGTTTTTGGTAAGACATATTGGATCTATCCTACATTCTCGGCCGCTTATGACGATCAGCTTCATTTCGATTGTTTTTCATCGAAGGATTTGGTGAAGTGGACTAAGCACGAAAGAATCATTGATAACTCGAAGATCAAATGGTTGCGCCGTGCTTTGTGGGCACCAGCAGCGTTGGAGAAAGATGGTAAGTATTACCTCTTCTTCGGAGCAAATGATGTTCATGAGGGCGAGATTGGCGGTATCGGTGTCGCCGTGGCAGATAAGCCAGAGGGTCCATTTGAGGATCTGTTGGGTAAGCCGCTGATTGGTAATATCGTTAATGGCGCACAGCCTATTGATCAATTTGTCTTTAAAGATAAGGATGGTACAC
>CAYTGT010000182.1:0-3920 GCA_964437405.1 uncultured Alistipes sp. | reverse complement strand
CCTAATTTACGTTGCGCGTCAGCCTCAATTTTGAATTTCTACAACTATATCAATCTTCGTGAGGTGGTGAAAGGAGTAATTTTGGGCTCGCCCTTTTCGATACATAACCCCTCTAAAAGCACTATGCCAGGGCGTTTACCCTCCTCTACCGAGCCAATCTCGTGCTCCAAGCCTAATGCCTCAGCGCCACCGATAGTAGCCCATGCGAGAGCCTCCGCAAGCGGCACATCACCCAAAGCACGTATCTCATCCAACATCGAGAGATTCTCATTCGAGGCGAGTGAATCGGTACCCAACGCTATTCTCGCACCTGCCTTACGCAACAACTCAACGGGTGGTCGCAACGAAGATATATAGTCATTCGAGCATGGGCACAGAACCCAACTCACAGGCTCACTGAAGTGGCCACAGATCATATCATAATCCTCTTGCGTAAGACAACAATTATGCACCAACACAAGGCGGCTATCGCTTGCAAGAGAACCCACCAAACGTCCTGCGGGTGAGCCATAATGTAGAAAATCGCACTCCCAACCCATACGTTCATACCAATCGTGCAACGAGCCACGTCCCGCATAGAGCGCCGCCTCATCCTCCGACTCCATGAAATGAATCGACAGCGGCCCAGCACTCCCGCTCTTACCCTTGTTATCGCCTTTGCCGTAGTCCTCGTTCTCGTCCGCGCCCGCGCCGATTTTGCGAAAGACCGCATCTTGAAGCGAGTATGTCGAGTGTGGGGTTATGGTTGTCTTCAGTCCGAGTTCGGCACTCTGCTCGACAAGCGTTGCAAGACGCTCTATGCTCTGCAAATCGCTCCTCAGACCGAAACACTCCGCAAAATTATGCCAGATGATGGGCGACTCAGCCTTGAGCCTTAGCGAACTATCTCCGTTGATGATGTCCCCCACAGCCTGCACCCCTTCGTGCCACATCTGCTTCATCGCCACACGCATTGCATCCTCGCGTTGCTGCTGAGTGAAGTTGTCTCTGACAGTACCAATAGCCCGTGCAAATCCCCCGAAGCCGCTACTGCGAGCAATAGCTCCGCGCAGGTAACTCAACTCGACATGAGAGTGAGCATTGACAAAACCTGCGGTCAATGCTCCTGCGTAGAACTCGGTCGAGGGGATGTTGTCTAAACGTTCCCACTCCCCAACCGAGAGCACGCGCCCCGAATCGTCTAACTCTATAAGCGGGCGGGCGATCACTCGTGAGCGATCAATCAGATAGTGTGCAGCTATACGGCGCATGGTAAACTCTTTTTTTGACGAAAAACATTGAGACTTCGAGCAAATCTGTGGTGCTCGCTACTCCTCGGCGGGTTTAGGATTTGTCAGATGTAACATCGTGTCGGCAAAGATTCGCATCCCCGACTGCTCGTTGAAGAGCTGACGCACACACTCCTCAAGCGTAGGGGTGTACTCCACCTTGATCGAATGTATTGTCATCTTCGGCTTCTTTGGGCGATCCTTGCGCTCGTTGAAGTGGTCGAACGAGATCGTCATACGATCCACATCATCCATGTCGAGATCCATCTGGTAGTTGTAGCTTGAACTATCGCGTGGGAAGATCGCGCTATTGATGGCCTGACGTTTTGTGGAGTCTTGGCGCTCCCAATTAATCAACACTCGGCGCATGTTGACTTTCTCCTCTTTAGGCAGGGTGTAATAACCCGTAACGCTATATTTTCCTGGGTGGAGGTTATTCAACGTGAAGTACAACTTCGCGGTGTCGGCAAGCTCCTTGACCTCGATATTCTCCTTCTCAAATAGGGTGCGTGTGAAGCGGCGGCGTGCCACATTCTCAATCGTATCGAGCTTCTCAACCTGCAAGCCCAACTCCTTAGCCTCACGATCGAGCAACAACACCATCACCTCGGCCACCTCGCTCAGACGGGCACTCTTGCGGCGTGCAAACTTATCCATCGTGTAGTGGAAATCCTCGACCGTATAACCATATTTGGCGAAGATCGTCTCATAGATATTGACCGAGTCAGTCGAGTGATCCTTCGTGTCGCTCGTGATAAAAGCGTTGACCAGCATGGCATCATGGAAGATCTGCGCCAGCTCGTTATCGGGGATTATTTTATAACTATTGCAAGCCCACATCAGCGACAAACCCAACATCACCACGATTGTGGATAGCATCTTCTTCATATCAAAAATTTTGTTATCTGAAATATAATAAAAATTCCGTTCTAAATCTTATTCTAAATCTATTATCGTGAAACCTCTTATCGGCTCAGAGCCTGTCTGACCGTCAGCCGTATCACCGTCAGCGCAATGAGCAGATAGGCCACTGCCGTCAATGCCACATCGCTCCAGCGAAGATAGATCGGGTAGGACTCGATAAGTAGCGTCTGGGTCGAGATCGACACCACACCCAAATATTGCTGCACAAGGCATAGCCCCACGCCTATCACGACTCCCACCACAAGGCTAATCGAAGCCATGATACGCCCCTCCGTAGAGAAGAGTCCGACAATCAACTGTCGTGAAGCACCCATCATGCGGAGCGTGCGGATATCATCCTGTTTGTCGATGATGACCATGATCAACGTACCGACAATCGAGAGTGAGGCTATCAGCATCACCACCACAGCGATCAAAAATACTCCCCAACGCTCGATGTTCATCAGGCGGTAGATTGAGTTGCTCTCGTAGCGTGTCTTAACCTGAAACTCCTCGCCCACGATGGCGGCCACATCTTGAGCCACATCTTTGGGATCTGCACCCGCCTCAAGCGCAAGTTCTACGGATGATGCACGATCGGGGTAGTTAAACAGATCCTGCGCCATGCGTAACGAGGTGAAGGCCACCGCACCGTTATCCTCATCTATCGAGAATACTCCCGCCACAGGCAAGTCGCGGCGTGTATATCCACCCACAGGCAGAAGCGTGGAGATGCGTTGGCGGTTAATGGCATAGAGATGGATCTGCTCGCCCACATTGAGTCGTTGCAGGCCCAACTGCATGGCTATACGTTGGCCGACAACGATGCTGTTACCGTCATCAAGTTCGGTGGTGAAGCTACCGCCGACCACTCGCTCTGCGATGGGCAGAGTCGCGGCATAGTTGCGATCAACACCTCGGAGCGTGATCAGCGATCGCTGACCCTCCTTCTCGGCCAAAGCGCTCTGCTCCAGCGCGAAGCTCAGAGATCGCACCCCACTGAGGTGGCTAATGGCCAACGAGTCGATCTCCTCAATGGCGAAGGTCGTTCCCTCAACGGCCGTAATCCTCAGATCGGCATCTACGGCTTGCAGATGATCCTTGACCATCAGCTCCAAACCATTGAAGATCGAGAGCAAGAGAATCAGCGCCGCAACGGGCACAGCCATCGCCACCATACTCACCACGGAGATGATGTTGATCACCGAGTGTGACTTGGGCGAAAAGAGATACCTCGAAGCTATGAACAATTTAAGATTCATAGTGTTGCTGGCTGATGCGTTAAGGATTCTGTTGAGAGAAAGTCCCATTACTTAAGCAGGTTGTCGATATTCTCGATATACTCCAACGAGTCATCCAAAAAGAGTTGCAACTCAGGCACCACCTTGAGCTGGTTGCGGATTCGCTTACCCAACTCGCGGCGCAAGAACCAATTATTCTGCTCCAGAGCCTCCATCACAGCCTGACTGCGCTCGAATGGGAAGATCGAGAAGTAGATTTTGGCATAGCCGAAGTCGGGAGAGACGCGCACCGTAGTGACGGTGATCATAGCACCCTGCGCAATGGCGGCGCCATCACGCTGAAGGATCTCGGCTATATCGCGCTGAATCTGGCGAGCAATTTTCTGCTGACGTGTTGTTTGTTGTTGTTCCATATTGTTTTTATTATCTATTTGTTTCAGTTGTTTTTGTTTTCCTTTTTCTACTCTGCTTCTGCCGAGATAGTTGCTTTCACACGGCTTATTTTAGA
>CAYTGT010000181.1:0-3935 GCA_964437405.1 uncultured Alistipes sp. | reverse complement strand
ACCAATAAACAAAAACCGCCCCGATTTTATGTACTATTTTGACCAATAAGCCCAAATTTTATTGTCACACCGACTTTTGCAGGTGATCCTTTCTTACGCTCGATCAATTGATGAGGCAATAGGTAAAAAACAAAAGCGACAACACTCATCTGTGTTGTCGCTCTTTTGTCGGGATACCAGGATTCGAACCTGGGACCCCCTGCTCCCAAAGCAGGTGCGCTAACCGGACTGCGCTACATCCCGAAACATATGCCGCGGGGCTCTCCCCAACTGCGGTGCAAAGATATGGATTTATTTTGTCAATGCAAATTTTTTAAGAAATTTTTTATCATTTTTCGTTCGGTGAGGGCTATTTTATCTCTATTTCTGCGATGATTGGGGCATGATCCGACTCTATGGGATGCAGTTTTGTGTAATGTGATAACAGTTTTACTTCTCCCGTGTGGCTATATGAGCCTATGTAATCTATCTCGGTGCAAGGTTTGTCGGCGGGGAATGTATATGGTGAAGGATTGTCGGCAAAAGGCGACTCACCCTTTGGGAATACATCAATATGTTTAGCTAAATATTGCATTGACTCTTCGTCTGGTGTGGCATTGAAATCTCCACCGATTATAGCAGGCTTATTGAGCTTGCTCAACTCCTTAGTGATGATTTTTGCAGAAGTGAGCCTATCCTCGGCGTGTAGCGAGAGGTGCGTAGAACAGAAGTAATTCTCCTCAAACTCGACAATGAGCAGTGATCGTGGCTCGGAACGGCATGGTAGCGCAACTCTGCGATGTGATAGCGGTTTCGATTTGGATAATACGCCTATGCCATATTTTCCTCCTTGGAAATCTATCGAAGCGCAGAATGTTGGGTACATATCGCAGTGTTCGGCTATGTTTTTTAGAATGTCGGCACCCTTTGAGCGAGTTGTGACGCTATCCAACTCTTGCAAAGCGACCAACTCTACATCCGCAGCCGAGATTACACCTGCAATTCGCTGGCATGAGGTCACTTTGTCCAAACCTATGGCGTTGTGTACGTTGTAGCTCATCACGCGGAGTCTCTTTGGTTGGGTACAAGAGGTTGCCGATAGGGCAAGTAATGCTAATATTATAATGTATCGTTTCATGGTTTTTAAATTGTCTTTTAATTACAATGTAAATTTACTCATTTGTAATAAAAGTGGCAATTTTTAGAGAAAAAAAGTGCTGAAATATTTTGTTTTTGCAGATTTTGTGCTATATCTTTGTGATATCAAAATGATATCAAATTAAATATCGCTCTTTGGAGTGACGATGTGAGTTGTGAACGATTAAAAGTTTTGAGTTATGGGAAAGAGTAAAACCTTTTGGCGCTATCTATTTGGTGGTTGGTCGTTGGGAAAGTTGAGAGTTTGGCCGTGGGTGGCTGAAGTGTGGTTAAAGCGTACGCCGCATCGTAAGGCGGATATCAAAATTGGCAAATAATTTAATAGTAATATAAAACACTAAGACTATGGAGAACAAAAATTTTGAGTACAAAGGCTGGAAGGTAAACGGCTTTGTAGCGTTGGGTTTGATTTTGTTGGGTTTGGCGGCTTCTGTACTGTTGATCGTAAAGGGTACGACTGTAGATTCTACTTCGACAGGGGTTGCGATGATTGTCGCAGGTATCGTGCTTGTCCTTTTCTTCTTGATCTCGACAGGTGGTTTTATTATGTTGGAGCCAAATGAGGCGCGCGTTTTGACCTTCTTTGGTAAATATTGCGGATCGTTCTATGAGACAGGTTTCTGGTGGGTTAACTTCTTGATGTCGGCTAAAAAGATCTCACTTCGTGCACGAAATCTCAATGCCGAGCCAATCAAGGTAAATGATAAGTCGGGTAATCCAATTATGATCGGTCTGGTGCTGGTATGGCGATTGAAGCGTGATGAGATATATCGTGCGGTGTTTGATATTGATGCTTCACCAAATGCCACAGGTCAGATTACCCAGAGCGGCCGTATGAATATGTTGGAGAACTTTGTGTCGGTACAGAGTGATGCAGCATTGCGTCAGGTTGCTGGTTGCTATGCTTATGATGACAACACATCGGTAGGCGAGGAGGTTACACTTCGCAGTAGTAGCGAGGAGGTTAATGAGTTGTTGGAAGCACGTTTGGCTGAGCGTTTGGCTATCGCAGGTATTGAGGTTGTTGAGGCTCGTATCAACTATTTGGCCTATGCTCCAGAGATTGCGGCAGTGATGTTGCGCCGTCAGCAGGCTGATGCTATCATCTCGGCTCGCGAGAAGATTGTCGATGGTGCTGTTTCGATGGTTAAGATGGCTATTGACCGCTTGGCTGATGATGAGGTAATTGAGTTGGATGAGGAGCGAAAGGCGGCTATGGTGACAAACCTGCTCGTAGTGTTGTGTGCTGATGAGTCGGCTCAGCCTGTGGTAAATGCTGGTACGATGCATCACTAAAAATGGTTGCTAATGGCAAAGAAGTCGGAAAATAAGAGTTTTATCTTGCGTGTGGATGCCGCAACGATGGACGCGTTGGAGAAGTGGGCGGAAGATGAATTCCGCTCCACCAACGGCCAGTTGCAGTGGATCATAGCCGATGCTCTGCGCCGTAGTGGTAGACTGAAAAAGACGAAGAAGGGCGCAGAGGGTGTTTCGGAGGCCGCTTCAGAACAGGATGCGAAATAGTGTTGGATGTGATAATTGTGTTAATGATGGAGTTTTGTATTTTGTTTGTTGCATTGTGTATGACACTTGTGAAGATATTTGACTAATCCGCATTTTGGGGTATGAAGAACGAGAGAAAAGATCTATGGATCAAAGTCTTATTCACGATATGGACACTTCTTACGATGGGTGTACGCTATATCTCAAAGATGGAAGATCCTGCTGTGGGAGATGCGGAGCGGTGGCATATTCTGTATGTGGTCATGTTGTGGATAGCGGTGGTCGCAGGAGTGGCTGTTATGGTGTATAACGTTTTAAATTTGGTGAGAAATGACAGGTGGTGGAGTAGATAGCAAATGGTTTAAAACCTCGTGGGCTGTATTGGTACTGTTGGCTTTGGGGGTACATCGTATGGCTAAGATGGAAGATCCGTTTATCGGCGATGTGGCACGTTGGGATATTTTGGATGATATCATGACCTGGATAGCTTTGGCGGGAACGGTTGCTCTTTTTGTGCGTGAGAATGTGGTTAATTATCGTATAGGCCCACGTTTCTTTTGGCGTAGATGGAATAAGTGGAGCACTGCTTTAGCTGGAGGAATTATGATTTTCGTTGTGTTCTTGTTCGTTATGATATGGATTAAGCCCCATTCTATTTTGAATCGCCAAACGGCTTTTATTTGTTCGGCGGTTATTATTGGAGTGGCTTTGATCATCAAGTTCGTAGCAAACTATATGTATAAACATGCTGGTGAGAAAATTGTAAAATAGTAGGGATATGGGTTTAAAATTAATCAGAATCGGTAAGTGGCAACCCATTCGTATGAGGTTTAATTGGTGGAAGACTCTATTACTGATCCTTGTATTGTTTGGTGGAATTTTCCTTTTGGAAGAGAAGTGCACTTGGATTTCGTCTGATATAAAGCCGACCATCGGGAAAATCATTCAATTTGCGATATGTGCTATCATTATGACCTCGATCAATCGGATGCTTCCTCGCCGACAAGGGAGGGTTGCGACAATCCTTTCGTTTGCGATGAGCTTGTTGTTTATGATATATGGTGTTGTTAGTCTTTTTAAAGGAGAGACGGATCAAGCGGTATTGTCATTTGTGATTTTCGGTGTGGTATTTATGTTAGGCATATATTGCGCATGGCGTTGGCGCAGACACTATTTGCATGTGCGCGAGAGACAATTCTCAATGCAGATGGCGGCTAAACGAAGAATAAGAAGAGAGAAGATGTTATGAAATGCCCATGAGATAAAAATCTCGCCAAAGTGAATGAAAATATAAA
>CAYTGT010000180.1:0-3945 GCA_964437405.1 uncultured Alistipes sp. | reverse complement strand
CTACGGTAGTATATCGCATTGGCGAGAGAGAAGTTTCCTCGACACACACCACACCCGATGCCATACGTCTGAACGCTATGCTTCGCGAGATGGTAGATATCGGATGCGAATACTGTTTCATGGAGGTCTCTTCGCACTCCATCGTGCAGGATAGAATACGTGGGTTGAAGTTCAGAGGAGCTATCTTCTCAAACCTTACGCACGACCATTTGGATTATCACGGTACATTTGCTGAGTATATAAAGGCCAAGAAACTCTTGTTCGATTCGCTTCAGAAAGAGGCTTTTGCGTTGGTCAATGTGGATGATCGCAACGGAGAGGTGATGTTGCAGAATTGCGTGGCGGAGAAATACCGTTACTCGCTGCGTTCGATGGCTGACTTTAGATGCAAAATTCTGGAGATGCACTTCGATGGCATGCTTCTGAGCGTTGACTCTCAGGAGGTGTGGGTTGGCTTCCTCGGACGCTTCAACGCCTACAATCTCTTGGCGGTCTATGGAGCGGCTGTGCTGCTTGGCGCAGAGAAGTGGGAAGTGTTGCAGGCGCTCAGTTCGCTCAGTTCGGTGAGTGGCCGTTTTGAGCCGTTGCGTTCGGCGAGCGGTCTGACTGCCATAGTCGATTACGCCCATACGCCCGATGCATTGGAGAATGTTATTTCGACCATCAACGAGATCCGTACACCCGACCAGCGTCTGATTGTGGTGGCGGGTTGTGGTGGCGACCGCGACCGCACCAAGCGCCCGAAGATGGGTCAGATAGCCTCGGCGGAGGGCGATTTGGCAATCTTCACATCTGACAATCCGCGTACCGAGGATCCCGAAGCGATACTTGATGAGATGATTGAGGGCGCAGAGGTGGGCCGTCAAGTGTTGCGCATCAGCGACCGCAGAGAGGCCATACGTGCGGCGGTGATGTTTGCGCAGAATCAAGATATAATTCTCGTTGCGGGCAAGGGTCACGAGACATATCAGATAATCGGCCACGAGAAGCACCACTTCGATGACCGAGAGGTGCTCAGGGAGGCTTTTGAGGCATTGAAGAAATAGCCTCGCAACAGTTAAACGACAACAAACTTTAGAAAAATAAAAAACAGAAACAACAGATAAACAAAGATGTTATACTCACTTTTTCACTACTTAGAAGAGGCTTATGACCTGCCAGGAGCAGGTATGTTCCAATATATATCGTTCCGCTCGGCTGTGGCCATCATCTTGGCGCTGCTGATTACCATCCTTTTTGGTCGCAATATTATCCGTATGTTGCAACGTCACCAGATCGGCGAGGAGATTCGCGATTTGGGTCTGGAGGGTCAGCTCTCGAAGAAGGGTACCCCCACAATGGGTGGAGTGTTGATCCTGCTGGCTATCGTGGTGCCGATGTTGCTCGTGGGAAAGTTGGATAACATCTATGTCCAGTTGATGTTGGTTTCGACTCTGTGGTTGGGTACGCTCGGCTTTTTGGATGACTATATCAAAACCTTCCGCCACAATAAGGATGGTTTGAAGGGTAAGTTCAAGATTGTGGGTCAGGTCGGTTTGGGCGTGATCGTGGGTACGGTGATGTGTTTCTCGCAGGAGGTTGTTATCCGCGAGAAGGTTGAGGCTCCTGCGCAGAAGATCTACATGAACGATGAGGGTCAGACCATCGTGGAGCATCTGCAACCTCGCGCGGTGATCGACTCAGCGCCACAGAAAACTACCAAAACCACCATCCCTTTTATCAAAGATAATGAGTTTGATTATGGTTGGTTGGTGGGCGGCAATGCCCTGCTGACGTGGTTGCTCTATATCGGCATTGCGATATTTGTGGTGACGGCGGTGTCGAACGGAGCCAACCTGACGGATGGACTGGACGGCCTGCTGACGATGACTTCGGTGCCGATAGTGATGGTGCTGGGTACGTTGGCCTACCTTTCGGGGCATATCATCTATGCCGACTACCTCAACATCATGTATATCCCCGAATCGGCCGAATTGGTGGTCTTTGCCGCCGCAATGGTGGGTGCGCTGATGGGATTTTTGTGGTACAACTCTTTCCCTGCGCAGATCTTCATGGGCGACACAGGATCGTTGGCCATTGGAGGTATCATCGCAGTCTTTGCGCTCTGTATCCGTAAGGAGTTGTTGTTACCGCTCATGTGCGGAATCTTCTTGGTGGAGGCCGTATCGGTGATGATGCAGGTGAGCTACTTCAAATACACAAAGCGTAAATATGGCGAGGGTCGCCGCATATTGCTCATGGCCCCCATGCACCACCATTATCAGAAGAAGGGTATCTTTGAGACTAAGATCGTTATGCGATTTTTCATTGTCTCGATGCTCCTGTGTGCTGTAACGCTTGTGACACTTAAGATGCGATAAGCGAAGCAATCTAATAATGCTCTTTCGGTGTCTGGCTTGTGTGCGAAAAACTCATTTACATCGGTAAACTCCGCTTTCGCCCCCTGCGACCAGCCTCAAAATAGCATCATTATATTAACTTCGCCCGAAGATATTTATTGAAATTTTCGCTAAGGAGAAAGATTTATAAAGGCTTTTATGAAAAAGATAGTTGTTTTGGGTGGCGGAATCAGCGGCTTCGGCTCGGCTGTGTTGGCCAAGAAAAAGGGTTTCGATGTTTTGCTGAGCGATGCAGGCACGATAGCCGAGCGATATAAGACGATACTCGATGAGTGGAATGTCGAGTACGAGGAGGGCGGCCACACTATGGAGCGGTTGCTCGCAGCCGATGAGGTGATTAAGTCTCCAGGAATCCCCGAAAAGGCGGCGGCAGTGAAGGCTATACGTGAGAGAGGAATCCCCGTAATCTCGGAGATGGAGTTTGCGCAGCGCTATATGGGTCGTGCCAAAACAATCTGCATCACAGGCTCGAACGGCAAGACTACCACCACTTCGCTCATCTACAAAATCATGCGCGAGGCAGGGATGAACGTCTCGCTCGGCGGCAACATAGGCGAGAGCTTCGCCTACTCGGTGGCAACGGGCAAGTATGATTGGTATGTGTTGGAACTCAGCTCATTCCAGTTGGACGGCATGTATGATTTCAAGGCCGATGTGGCGGTGCTAATGAATATCACGCCCGACCATCTCGATCGTTACGACTACTGCTTCCAGAATTATGTAGATTCAAAGATGCGCATCATTCGCAACCAGAATAGCCGTTCGGCATTTGTCTACTCGGCCGATGACGAGATGATTGCGGGGGAGATAGCAAAATACGATATGCCGATGCGTCAGCTTCCATTTGCCGCACATGTGGCGGTGGCAAGTTCTTCGGGAGATGCATTCCTCACTCAAGATGGAGAATTTACAGCCAGAGTGGGCAAAAAGAGCCTGACGATAGATTCATCGAAGATGAAGATCAAAGGCCTGCACAATGCCTACAACGCTATGGCGGCAGCTTTGGCTACTATGGCGGCGGGTGTTGAGCCTGAGCAGGTGGCCGAGTCTATCTACGACTTCTCGCCTGTGGAGCACCGCTTGGAGCCTGCGGGAGAGAGTGGCGGCGTGGAGTGGATCAACGACTCAAAAGCGACAAATGTCGATTCGGTGTGGTATGCTTTGGAGAGCATGACGCGCCCTGTGGTATGGATTGCAGGCGGTACAGATAAGGGTAACGACTACAATCCGTTGAAGGAGTTTGCCCGCAAGAAGGTCAAGGCTCTCATCTGCATGGGTTTGGATAACGAGAAGTTGTGCCGCGAGTTTGAGGGCGTTGTCCCCAAAATTATCTCTACCTCATCGCTTGAGGAGGCGATGCAGAGCGCCAAAGCCGAGGCTGAGGCGGGAGATGTGGTATTGCTTTCGCCCGCGTGCGCAAGTTTCGACCTGTTTAAAAGTTACGAACATCGTGGCCGCCTCTTCAAGGAGTGGGTCAGCGAGAATATATTGAGGGAGGTTCTATAAATTAAGCGCTTGTTAATCAGTGTATTATTTTGTATATTTG
>CAYTGT010000179.1:0-3957 GCA_964437405.1 uncultured Alistipes sp. | reverse complement strand
ATAAAAATCAACCGATTGCCCCGATTTTATGTACTAATTTTGACCAATAAGCCGAGATTTCCGATACCTTTCACAATCTCTTTAGCTTTCTCAGCCTTATCGGCTTGAGTTGCGATAGCTGTCGAATCAGCAGCCTCGCCGCTCGACTTCTCTCCGCCGCCAAGCAACTTGTTGGCAAGGCTCTTTGTAGCCTCCTTTGCCGCTTGCTTCGCAAGGCTCTCCATGTCAATACCAACCTTTGGCGAAGTGAATGTACCGCCGATGGTCATATCCACAGTACCCAACTTAGCCACTTGACCAGCTGACTGAGGAATTGTGATCTTACCCTTATAATCAATACTCTGATCAAGACCTGTCGAGCCCGAAAGATTCATCACATAGTCACCAATCTTAAGATCGAAAGGCTTGGTATTGACACGACCATCTTTAATCGTAAAGTCTACCTTCAGATCCTTAACCTTAGCCTCTTTCAGTTCAGGTTTCTTAACAATATCGGCTACTTGATCAATAAACTTTACACCACTGAGGCTCAAATCCTTAGTCGAAAGCGAACCGCTACCATTCATACTCTTCATCACTGGGTTCATCTGCTCATCGAGCTGAGTATCCACCTTGATACTACCAGAGAAGTTACCCTTAAGATTTGAGAAGATAGGAGCAAACTGCTGCACCATATCAAGATCGGTATAAGCCTGTGCAAACGAGATATTATTCAACGCAAAACCAGCATTCAAACGTGGCAACTGCGCCGCAGGAGTAGCATAAGCACCGTTGACAACTACCCCACCACCCATCGTATTGAGCGAGAGATTCTGCATATCGACTTTACTATCCTTTACCACCAACAAACCCTTCACATCCGAGAAAGTCATCTTGTTGAACATCACCTTCTTAAAGTCGGCCTGCATACGGAAATCAATATTATCTGGCACTCGGATAACGCCTGTCGCAGACTCAGCCGCAGGTTCATCAGATTGCGTCTCTGCCTCAGCTGGGGCAGCTTCAGTCGTTTCGCCCATGAAATCATTAAGATTTAGGTGCTGACTCAGAACATTAAGCGTACCCTTGAGAGTTGTACCCTTAAAGACAAAACCGAGATAGTTCTCAAAACGGCTATCAAGCGTAATATCATTCTCACCCATCTTGATCTTAGTCTGACTAAGCTCTACATAGCGAGGTGAGAAGCTCAGGACTGAGTTCTCGATATCGACCGCAGGGATTCCCTCCATATTGAGTTTCATACCGCTAAGTCGTACATTTCCCGAAGCCGCTACTCGATCATACTGCTCCTTCTCGACATACGACAAACGCCCTGCGACACTCATATCGGCATCTACCACACCATTCAGATCCATGCCCTCGATTGGATAGACATCCTTAATTTTACCCAAATCCAACTTTCCGTCAGCCGCAACATTAAATTCAGGATCACTCACAGGTGTCTTTACATTAGCCTTAATCGAGAATGGATTGCCCGCCAAAGTGAAGTTGAATGGATTAACCACCACGGTTGTTGCATCTACACTTCCGCCTGGATTCTTCACATTAGCCGCAATGTTGATAGCATCAACACCCGCAGGCAATGACGGATAGCGGAACATGGCATTATCCACACGAAGATTTACATCAAACGCAGGAACATTCTCGCCCTCAAGGCGGCCCTTCACGTAGGCATCCAAAGTAGCCTTGCCATCAGTTTTAAGTCCTGCAAAATCCTTAGCATAGATGGCTGGAATAAGTGAAAGAATCTCCTTAAAACCAATCTGATTGGTATTGAGCTTCAAATCCATATCCATAGCCTCGCCGACCATCGCTAACCAACCATCAACCGAAGCCTCGATTGCATTGAGTTGCAAGCGATTGTCGCGAAGCGTAAACTTCATATTCTTCAGATCGGCATCGACATCCATATCAGCCTTCACTGCAGCACGATTCAAGAATGGCACACCACCCATGCGGAAGCTCACCGCATCACTCTCGGCTTTGAGTTTGAGAGTGGTATTATCGCTTGTCATATCGCCCGAACAAGCGGCATCCAACTCCACCACCTCGGCATACATTCCGCCCTGACGATCATCATAGACAAGTGTCAGATTATCCACCGACAACTTTTTGAGCGAGATGCTGATTGGCGATGACGACTCTTCTTCTACCTCTGGAGTCTCCTCGGCCGATGGTTTCATAACATCCCAATTGACCTTGCCATCCTCCAAAACGATAGCCTTTAGACGTGTGTCGTCAATGATAACCTTTGAGATCTCATAACCCTCGTCACCGAAAAGCGACATCAGATTAACAGCCGCAGTCAACTCTCCAGCATAGATCAACGTATCTTGCTCAAAGACTCCAACCCCCTTTAAATAGGAGTCGTTGAGCGAGATAGAGGCTTGCGGAAAGTTCTTAATCAAACTTATATCGAGACTCTCAAAATCAAATTGAGCATTAAGAAGTTTATTACCCTCACTCTTAACCAACGTCTCGATTTTACCTCTAAATGCCAATGGCAGAACCATCAACAAAACAAGAATCACACACAGCGTGATGCCTGTCAGTTTTACAAATTTTCCCATATCCTTACTCTAATAGTATTTCTAATTACAAAGATAACTCTCAAAAGAGTTTTACACAAATTAATTATCGAAACAATGGATAATTTTCTATCAAGAAACAGGCAATTTTGAGCCTCTTTCACATAAAAACGCTATCTTTACGGTGAAAAAACATATTTCACAATGAGAAACTATATACTTCTATCAATATTATGCCTAATGTGTAGCTGCTCGGCAAAGGATCTGACCATCGAGTGGGATCAAACCTCTTTAAAGTTTGTAACTTCAGGGGTATATGCTCGTTGCAAAGATATCGGCAATGGAGAATTTGCGTTGGTTTATAGCGCAGGGCCCGCAGCACTCATGCGCCGCAGCCATGACATGGCTCAGACATGGAGCGAGGCCGAATTGGTAGCCAAAGCCGAAGGATACAACTATACAAACTGCGAGATTCTGCGCCTTAGCAGCGGACGACTGCTCTATATGTGGAACGCCCGTCCGAAAGTTGCCTCCCTGCCATTTAAAATCATGGCCGCCACATCGGATGACAACGGTAAAACTTGGCGCGAGCAGACCATATACACAGCCGACACAGCATTTCAGAACGGTTGTTGGGAGCCTATTGCAATTGAATTACCCGACTCGGAAATTCAACTATACTTTGCCAATGAATTTCCTTACAAGGATTCCGCTGAGCAGGAGATCAGCATGATGCGCTCGCGAGATAATGGCGAGAGTTGGAGCAAGGCCGAGAAGATATCATTCCGTGCTGGAAGTCGTGACGGAATGCCTGTACCGATCTATCTACCACATAGTAAAGAGATTGCGATGGCGATCGAGGATAATGGAATCAGAGGGCGATTTAAACCAGTCATTGTTCGTTCGGCAAAGAATTGGGAAGATGCCCCAATCGTAGCCGATGACCACAGGCGCGAAGAGGCGCTAAGAGAGGATTGCGCGGTGCACGACACAATATATGCTGGAGCACCATACTTGATTCGCTTGGGAGAAGATCACACATTGCTCTCGATACAATCCACCGAAGGTCGTTCGGGCGACAATGAACGCCAAGCAAATATACAGGTCTACATTGGCGACAAGGATGCTCGCAACTTCCACAATCGTTCAACACCGATGCCATCACTACCCGACAGAGGCAATGCTCTCTGGAACTCCATCTGCCAACTTGACAAGGATCATGTTTTGGCTGTAATGTCAGTCGGCGGAGTTAAGCAGAGCGGAATATGGAGCGTAGTTGGAAGGATCAAAGAGGTTGAATAATAACAAAAAAGAGCCTGTCTAATAAGTTTTGGATAGGCTCTTTTTGTGCCAGAAGTTGTATAGCAAGAGCTAATTTAGGCCTGCGAAGCCCGAAAAAGCGGAGTTTACTGAATGTAAATTAACCTAA
>CAYTGT010000178.1:3030-3965 GCA_964437405.1 uncultured Alistipes sp. | reverse complement strand
TTTAGTAAAGTTCAGGGCAAGTTTAATGTAATAGTATCCAATCCGCCATATATTCCACAGCAGGAGATCACCACAATGCACCGCAACGTAGTTGAACATGAGCCGCATATAGCCCTCTTTGTCGATGATAACGATCCGCTCTGTTTCTATCGAGCCATCGCTCAATCGGCACAACAGATGCTAAAAAAGGGCGGATATTTACTTTTCGAAATTCACGAAAAGCTACACACCCAGACGTGCGAATTGCTCGCGCGAGAGGGTTATCATGATATAGAGCTACGTCACGACTTTAGAGATAAACCACGAATGATATGTTGCCGCAAAAGAATAATATAAAACCTAAGCGCCAGAAGACACCTCAACAGGCGCTTTCATCGCTGATGCGGCAATGTGCTCGAGCGGAACGTAGTTCGGGCGATGCTCTGCGACTGATGCGAAATTGGGAGATCGAGCCAGAGAAGCAACAAGAAATCTTGCAACGCCTTATCCGCGACCGTTTTATTGATGATAGACGCTATGCCGAGGCATTCGTTCGCGAAAAGACATCACTTAGTGCTTGGGGAGAGTATAAAATCCGTGCCGCACTCAAACGCAAAGGCATTGCCGAAAGTATAATAAACGAGGTGATGCGTTCATCGGATAGCTTGCAAGATACATCACGTTTAGAGGAACGCCTGCGAAGTAAAATTCGTACCACTAAATATAAAACCACATACGAACTAAAAACCAAACTCATTCGCTACGCCCTTTCGCTCGGATTCAGCATGGATTGCGTGATGGATGTGGTCGAACGAGTAACTCAAACGATAGCAAACTCAGAAGAATGCGAAGATACCTTCTTTTAATCATCATTGCCCTGCTTGTAGCCGCCACACCCGCTTCGGGACAGACGCTCCGAGCCGAGGATTATGTATATCCGCTCAAAGATGTTGCAG
>CAYTGT010000178.1:0-3020 GCA_964437405.1 uncultured Alistipes sp. | reverse complement strand
CTTCGGCGAGATGCGCCCCAACCATTTCCATGCTGGCACTGACTTCAAAACCGATGGTGTGGAGGGCAAACCCATTGTCTCGGTAGCTGATGGATATATCTCTCGCATTTCGCTCTCGCCTTCGGGTTACGGGTTGGCATTATATGTCACCCATCCCAACGGCATGACTTCGGTATATGGCCACCTATCTCGTTTCAGACGCGACATTCATGACTTTGTTCTCGCCGAGCGCCGCCGTCAGAAACGCAGTAAGATTGACATAAATTGCTCCAGAGATCGCTTCCCTGTAAAGCAGGGTGAGCAGATCGCTTTATCGGGCAATACAGGTTCTTCGATGGGACCTCACCTCCACTATGAGCTTCGAGAGAGCAAGAGCCAAAAGACGCTCAACATCATCGCTCAGGGAATAATCACCCCCAAAGATGATATCTCGCCTCTATTTATGAAACTCCACTACTTCGAGGTCGACACCATCGCAGGAATCCCCTATCATAGCCAACCCACCACATATCGCATCTACAAGACCGAGGGTAACCAATACCGTACCGAGCAGAAGACTCCGATCAAGGTCGGCCGTAAGGGTTATTTCGTGGTCGAGACATCGGATCGCAAGAACGACTGCGCCAACACATACGGTGTCTATAATCTGAGTTTGGAGTTAGACGGCAAAACAATTTTCGAGTACCGCAACGATGGCTTTACGTTTGATCTTTCGCGGTACTGCAATGCCGTTTCATACTACCCCATCCAGCGCAATTCGCGCAACGAGGTGATGCGTACAGCTCTACTGCAAGGCACTCCAATGGCGTTCTACCCCACGCTCGTCAACCGAGGCATTATCACCACCGCTGAGGGGCAGACACGTGAGATAAGAGTGCGAGCAATCGATGACTGCAAAAACACCTCCACGTTAAATTTTCAAATCGAGGGCAAGAGTCAAGATGAGTGTTTCAAACCGCAGGAAGATCCTGCTTTAGCAAAGGTTTATTACAACCGCGACTTCGCCCGTAAAGTTGATGACACATTCAGCGTCATCATACCTAAAGGCGCATTATACGAATCCATTGCTCTGCGCATGGAGCCGTCCGAAATTACACCCAAAGCCGACACCACCGTAAAAGTTCTCTCGGCCGCATATACTGTACATGACGACAACACACCACTACAAACCAACATCGGTATAGTCTTTAGCCACGATGTCGAGAAGAGTTTGCAACGCCAAACCGCCGTAGCTCGCCTTAGCAAAAGCGGTGCAATCTCTTATGTAGGAGGAAAATATCGCTACAACCGTATCGTAGGACGCACCACTTCATTCGGCACGTTTTGTTTGGTTGCCGACCTTGCAGCGCCCGTGATACAACCCTTATTCAAAGATGGCGGCGACTACCGTTCAAGTGACAAAATATCGTTACGTGTGCGAGACAACTTCTCTGGCGTAGCCTCTTACGATGTCTGGATTGACGGTGAGTGGACACCCGTTGAATTTGCGCACGGCCGATCAATAATCTACCTCAAAGCCGAAGGTATCAAGGGTGGGAAAGAACACACTGTAGTGATTAAAGCTGTGGACTCTTGCGGAAATGTATCCTCATGGGAGGGTAAAATTATAAAATAATGACTCATCTCCCCGCCGATAAACAAGAGAATGATTAGGCCATCTCACGGCCAAAAATCTCTATGTTATATAGCTTTTTACAACTATAAATTTTCCTTATAAGGTGGGCGACCTTATCATTTTTTGTGCGATAGCACATTTAAACATTGCTACTCTATTAACTTTTATTACTTTTGCAAAAATCGCATTACGAGAAGTTATGTGTAAGATCACAAATTAAACCTAAATTATACAGAGAATGAAGATGTTAAAGAAAACGCTACTCAGCATAATGGCTTCGATGGCCGTCATGCTATCATTTGCGCAGAGTAAGGAGTTCTCGCCAGCAGATTATGTTAGCCCATTGATGGGTACCCATTCAGAGTTTGCACTCTCGGCAGGTAATACCTATCCTGCTATCGCACGCCCATGGGGTATGAACTTCTGGTCTCCTCAGACAGGAGATATGGGTAACGGTTGGATGTATTGCTATACTGAGCATAAGATCAAAGGTTTCAAGCAGACCCACCAGCCAAGCCCTTGGATTAACGATTATGGTCAGTTCTCGATCATGCCTGTTGTCGGCAAGCCTGAATTTGATCAGAATCGCCGCGCAAGCTGGTTCTCCCACAAAGCCGAGATTGCTAAGCCATACTACTATCAGGTATATTTGGCCGAACATGATGTTGTGGCTGAGTTCTCACCAACAGATCGCGCAGTGTTGTTCCGTTTTACATTCCCTACATCTGATCAATCATACATCGTGGTGGATGCCTTCGATAGAGGTTCATACATCAAGGTCGACAAGAGCAAGAATCGCCTGATCGGTTACTCTACACGTAACTCTGGTGGCGTACCTCGCGACTTCAAGAACTACTTTATCGTAGAGTTTGACAAGCCTATCGAGATGGTCAATACATTCCACAACAACGAGCTCAAGGCAGGCGAGGCTGAGCAGTCAGGAAATCATGTAGGTGCTGTAATCGGCTTTAAGACTAAGCGTGGCGAGCAGGTACACGCACGCGTAGCATCTTCATTCATCAGCTTCGAGCAGGCTGAGTTGAACCTCAAAGAGTTGGGCAACGACTCTTTGGAGCAACTCAAGGAGAAGGGTCGCAAGGCTTGGAACGATGTTTTGGGTCGCGTTGAGGTTGAGGGCGGCACATTGGATCAGTTGCGCACATTCTACTCATGCTTGTATCGCGCTACACTCTTCCCAATGAAGCACTATGAGATCAACGCCAACGGTGAGGTTGTGCATTACAGTCCTCACAACGGCAAAGTCGAGAAGGGTTATTTCTACACAGGTACAGGATTCTGGGACACTTTCCGTTCACTATTCCCACTTTTGAACCTCCTCTATCCATCGGAGAACAAGAAGATGCAGGAGGGTTTTGTCAATGTCTACAAGGAGAGTGGTTTCTTC